>JBBRLY010000012.1:0-259535 GCA_038231155.1 Saccharimonadales bacterium (SeqCode) | reverse complement strand
TGCCACCTACGCAACTCTTTACGCCCAGTAATTCCGGATAACGCTTGGGTCCTACGTATGACCGCGGCTGCTGGCACGTAGTTAGCAGACCCTTATTCCTCTGCTACCGTCATAATCGTCACAGAGAAAAGCAGTTTACAACCCGAAGGCCTTCATCCTGCACGCGGCGTTGCTCCATCAGGCTTTCGCCCATTGTGGAAAATTCCCTACTGCTGCCTCCCGTAGGAGTCTGGGCCGTGTCTCAGTCCCAGTCTGGCTGATCATCCTCTCAGACCAGCTACCGATCGTCGCCTTGGTGAGCCATTACCTCACCAACTAGCTAATCAGACGCAGGCTGTTCCCAAAGCGCATTGCTGCTTTGATCCGAAGATAATATGCGGTATTAGTCCACCTTTCGGTGGATTATCCCTCACTCTGGGGTACATTCCTACGCGTTACTCAGCCGTCCGCCACTCGTCACCCGAGGTGTTACCGTTCGACTTGCATGTATTAGGCACGCCGCCAGCGTTCATCCTGAGCCAGGATCAAACTCTCCAAAAAAGAATCTGTCTGGATCCAGTCGAACATGATCATTATTGATCAAATTACTGACTTTTTCTAAAACAGTTCTGTACCCACTAAAATTTAGTGGGTGAACTGACGTTGATTTGCACTATCTAGTTTTTAAGGTTCGTATCCTTGGATTACATCAAGTGTAGGCTGAAAAAACAGACAAATTAACACAAGACTCCAAAGATCTTAATATAAAGTTTACGCCGCTGAAGTTGCTAATGCAAGTATATTTTGGAACTTATCGTTGTGTTTACTACATCAGTATCTAATTTTTCTCTGTGTCTGGAATTGGCTCTACAATTGCCTCTGCAACAGCTTCATCCCCTAAGTTCTCTACTTTATCTACTAGAGCTAATGACACAACTTTATCACCTTCATTCATCCGCATAATACGAACTCCTTGAGTAGCTCGACCAAGGCCTGGTATATTTTTAAGTCCTAGTCGGATGGTCTGTCCCTGGCTTGATATGATGATAACTTCCTGACCATCATCTGCTGATAAGGTTTTTACGCCTACCAGTTCACCAGTCTTATTATTAACGATTGCTGAACGAATTCCGACACCACCTCGAGCGTGAGCTGTAAACTGATCGACTTTAGTACGCTTGCCATAGCCATGTTTACTGATAACAAATATACTGGAGCCTTTTTGAACAATATCCATGCCTATGACTTGATCACCACTTCGTAAGCGAATACCACGGACACCACGCGATACTCGACCCATTGGTCGCACGTCTTTTTCATGAAATCTAATGGCTTGTCCTAATGAAGTAGATATCAAAATCTCATCTTCGCCGGTGGTCATCCGAATCCAGCGCAGTTCATCGCCATCGTCCAAATTTATAACAATCAATCCACTAGATCGAACATTCTGATATTGCTCAAACGGTGTTTTCTTAACGACGCCACGGACAGTACACATGAATAGATGCCCAGCTTTATCACCTTTACTTATATTAATCACTGAGTTAACTTTTTCATCGGGTTGCAGCTGAAGTAAGTTAACAAGGGCAATGCCTTTGGCGCTTAAACTTGAAGCTGGTACTTCATATGTCTTGATTCGGAAGACACGACCGCGATTTGTGAAGAATAATAAGTAGTCATGTGTAGAGGCATTTACAACATGTTCTATGAAATCCTCATCACGTGTGATCATGCCGCGTTTTCCTTTACCACCTCTGCCCTGACTTTTGTATTCAGCTATGGAACTACGCTTAATATAGTTTGCTGATGTTAGAGTTACAGCAACTTGTTCGTCTGGTACCAAATCTTCATCACTCATTTTGTCCAATTCGTGGGATATAATTTTAGTCCGACGTTCATCGCCAAACTGTTTTTTCATGTCTTCAAGTTCATCTTTAATAATCTTCAAGATTTTCTTTTCGTCAGCTAATATTTCTTCAAGTTGAGCTATTAGTTTAACTAGTTCAGCCAGCTCGTCTTCAATCTTCTTGCGTTCTAGCCCCGCCAATCGACGTAACTGCATAGCCAGAATGGCTTGAGCTTGAAGTTCACTAAGTTTAAATTTAGTAATTAAATTGGCTTGAGCTTCTTCGGTTGTCTCGCTGGCGCGAATTGTAGCAATAACTTCATCGATGTGATCTAGTGCTATCTTAAGTCCTTCAAGAATATGAGCCCTGGCTTTTGCTTGTCGTAGTTCAAATTCAGTTCGACGACGGACTACTACCACTCGATGCTTAATATATTCTCGTAAAATATCCTGCAAACCTAATATGCGAGGCTGGATGCCATCTATAAGTGCCAACATGTTGTAGTGAAAGGTTAGCTGAAGAGGTGTTAATTTATAAAGTTGATTCAATAACTTCTTAGGGTAAGCATCTTTTCGAAGATCTATTACTACTCTAACTGAACCACGAGCACTTTCGTCTCTAATATCACTAATACCGTTAATTTTCTTATCTTTAACAAGATCAGCCATTTTCTCAATCATACTAGCTTTATTAACCGTATATGGTATCTCACTAATAATAATCTGTTGTTTATTCTTGCTAGCTTCTTCGACACTAGCAACTCCACGCATAATTACACCTCCTTTGCCAGTAGCAAAGGCTGTGCGAATAGAATCCTTACCATAAATTATTCCGCCAGTCGGGAAATCTGGACCTTTGATGTATTGAAGTAAGTCATCAAGTTGAGCATCGGGATGATCAACTAGGTGAATTGTGGCATCTACAACTTCTGACAAGTTATGGGGAGGAATATTTGTGGCCATGCCAACTGCAATGCCCATTTGACCGTTTAAAAGCAAGTTAGGTAGTTTAGCCGGTAGTACAGCCGGCTCCTTACGCTCACCATCGTAGGTATCAATAAACTCGACAGTTTCTTTCTCAATATCGCCTAACAGTTCTTCGGCTGCTCTAGCCATGCGAGCTTCTGTATAACGCTCAGCAGCTGGCGGATCACCGTCCATGGATCCAAAGTTACCCTGTCCATCAACTAATGGGTATCGCATTGACCAGTCCTGAGCTAACCTGACCATTGCGTCGTAGATGGCCACATTTCCATGCGGATGATAGCGAGCCATAACTGTACCAGTAACATTGGCGCTTTTACGGTACTTACCTCCTGGACGAATACCTTCTTCAAGCATTGTATACAAAATACGTCGATGAACTGGTTTAAGTCCATCACGTACATCGGGTAGCGCCCGAGCCACGATTACACTCATAGAATAACGGAGGTAGCTATCCTCCATAATATTCTCAACGCTTTTAAGTTCAACAGTGCGAGAGTGATCAGTTTTGACTATTTCTACAGGTGGCTGATTTTCTAATTCTGGTTGATCTATGTTTTCATCATCCATATTAAACGTCCAAATCTTTTACAAACTTGGCGTGAGTTTGAATAAAGTTTTTACGCAGTTCTACTTCGCTACCCATCAATTTGTTAAATATAGCATCGGCTTTTTCGGCGTCATCAAGCCTTACCTGCACCAATACTCGATTCTCAGGATTCATAGTTGTGTCCCAAAGCTGGTCGGCATTCATTTCGCCAAGTCCCTTATAGCGTTTTTGCTCAATGAAACCAGCCCGTCTAAAGCCCTCTTCGGCATCAGCCGTAGAAGTTTTGCCGTCTTTTTTACGATCGGCAACAGTTTTATCGATAATTTTATCGAGTTCATCCTCGTCATAGACAAATACACTACTTTTGCGGCCTGGCTTGACTAGCTCAAACAGTGGCGGTTTAGCCAGATAAAGATGACCACCATCAATTACGGGGCGCATATGACGGAAAAAGAATGTCAGAAGTAAAGTACTAATGTGGCTTCCATCGACATCTGCGTCAGTCATTATAATAATACGGTGGTAGCGTAATCCTTTAATATCGAATTGTTCTTCGATACCTACACCTAAAGCTTTAATCATGGTTACGATTTCGTTATTAGCTAGCATCTTGTCTAGTCTGGCACGTTCCACATTCAGGACTTTACCTTTAAGAGGCAGGATAGCCTGCGTTTTGCTATCGCGCCCTACCTTAGCCGACCCTCCCGCTGAATCGCCCTCAACAATATAAAGTTCTGAGTTACTGGGGTCACGAGATGAACAATCTGCCAACTTACCTGGCAAACCCGAACCTTCTAAGGCACCTTTGCGAATAATATTTTCCCTGGCTGCCCGTGCCGCTTTACGAGCTCGAGCCGCTAGTAAGGCCTTTCCAGTGATTTTGCGAGCTATGGCGGGATGTTCTTCCAGGTAATAAGCAAAATGCTCAGTTAAGACTTGCTCTACATAAGCCCGAACTTCTGGATTACCAAGTTTGTTTTTAGTTTGGCCTTCAAACTGCGGATCTGGCAGTTTAACTAAAATGACTGCCGTAAGGCCTTCCCGAGTATCTTCACCGCTTAAATTTTCTTCTTTATCTTTAATCAAACCGTTTTTACGAGCATAATCATTTACTACCCTAGTCAAGGCCGAGCGGAAACCGGTTAAATGAGTACCACCGTCCGGATTAAATACGTTATTGGCAAAGGGCTTAATAGTTTCAACAAAGGCGTCTGAATACTGCATTGCAATCTCTACTTGGGCATTGCCAGCTTCTTTTTCGACATAAAATACATCGTCGTCCAAAGTTTCTTTACCAAGATTTAAATGTTTAACATAAGATTGAATTCCACCTTCAAAATAAAAACTATAGCGCTGCCCACTAATTTCATCGTAAACATATGTATGTAGTCCTTTGGTTAGGTAGGCTTGGTGGCGTAAATAATCGATCACCCATTCATAATCAAATTTAGTCGACTCAAATATATCACCATCTGGATAAAATGTTATTAAAGTTCCAGTTTTATCGGTTTTTTCACCTTTTTTAATTGAACTTAGGGGTGCGCCTCGTTCATAATCCTGGGTATATACGATCCCGTCTCGATAAACTTCAGCGTGCAGTCTAGTAGATAAGGCGTTAACCACGCTTACACCAACACCGTGTAAACCACTGGAAACTTTATAACCTTCTCCACCGAACTTACCACCAGCATGCAAAACAGTTAAAACTACTTCCAGACCAGTTTTACCGGTTTTTTTGTGAATATCCACCGGGATACCACGTCCATTATCGCTTACTGTAACTCCACCGTCAGCTTGCAAAGTTACGTGCAGTTCGGATGCATAACCGGCAATAGCTTCATCAACTGAATTATCGGCTACTTCTTTAACTAAGTGGTGCAGGCCTTCAATCCCGGTACCACCAATATACATACCCGGACGTTTGCGGACCGGGTCTAGACCCTCAAGTACTTGGATTTGTTCCGAGTTATAATTTTTTTGTTTGGAATCAGCACTCACTATCAATAAACCCTCACCTATTTTTTGGACCTTCTTATCTATTAAGTATAGCGTAAAACGATAATATAAACAACTAATAATGGACTTGTTTGAACACATAGTTTTATGTTTCAATAAGCTATAGCGTTTTTAAAAAATATATATGTTTAATAAATTACTTAGCAATCTGCCATTTAACCCCAGCCTAATTAATCAGGTATCTTTTTATGGACAAAGACTTAAAAAGGAGACTTCTGTTCGTCGAATGGGGTTTTTACTAGTGTCATTAACTTTATTCCTGCAGTTATTTGCAGTATTTTCGCCAGCTCAACCGACTTTAGCCCGCGCTGGAAATGATCTTATTCCGGGCGGAGTTACATCCAAAGCTGAACTAATAGATCATTGTAACCACGACGATTTTCAGTATGCTACTATCTTAAAGCACTTTGCTATTACTTGTGCTAACTTGGCTAACAACAGTGCTGTCGTAACGCTTCATTCCAACGATTTCGGTAACACACTATACTCTATGGGTCGTCAGCCTCAAGGACCAGTCAATTTATCAACTCACAGAACTACCAATGAGGTGACAGTTAATGTAAGTGGTATTCAACAGCCATTTTACATGCGTCTTTTGTCGAGTTGGGATGCTCGCGTTCCGTCAACCTACACTGCTCTTTCAGTAGGTAACGGTTTTGACGTACAGTCATTCATTTTGTTTAGTTGTGGCAACATAGTACAGAAAGGCAAACCCACCCCTCCGCCAACATTAGTAGCGAAACCGGTACCACCTCCGCCAGCACCCAAACCTAAACCTCTACCAAAGCCTGTCCCAGTACCGGTAGATGTTTGCCCGTTAGTGCCAGGTCTACAAACTGATAAAAGTCAGTGTAAACCCTGTTCCAAATCTAAAAATGATAATGATGTTGCTGATTGTTTAGTGCCTAGTAAAAAAGCCAAAAACGTTACACAGAATATATCGAATGCAAACAATACTACGGCAAATGCCGGTGACAGTATTGTATATACTTTGCAATTACAAAATATCGCTAAAATAAGTGCTAAAACTACAGTTTTTGAAAGTATGGGAGATGTTTTAGAGTACGCCGACATCACTAACTTACATGGCGCAACTCTTACCAGCGCAAAAGTAGTAATTTGGCCGGAAGAGACTATTCCAGCCGGTGGTGTAACTACGCACGAAATAAACGTTAAGGTTAAGGACCCTGTTCCGCAAACACCATCGCCTTGTCCTCCTGGTAGCCTGGCTTCGCCGTGCCCTAACAGTGGTTCGTTTGATATGATTATGACTAACGTTTACGGCAATACTATAAATATAAAATTACCACCTACAATTATAAAAACTACCGAAATTGTTACCACCACTAGTTTGCCTAACACCGGTCCAGGAACTGGTTTGATTGTTAGCTTTGTGATGACTAGTATAGTGGGTTACTTTTTAGCTAGAAGCCGTCTGATGGCTAAGGAATTGGCTATTGTCAGACATGATTACAGTACCAGTGGAGGAATGTAATGAGCGAAAAACTTTCAAACCATTCTGAGCATCATGAACGTCACGAACAGCTACCACGTCCCGAATCAGAATCTCGTCATGAGCACCGACCAGAATCCGTCGAGCATCAACATAAAGTCGAGCATCAACCTGATCACATCGAAAAGTTAGAACGAGAAGCTCAAGAGCGAGCTAAGAGCAAGAAGGAAACTCAAGTTGATGAGACTGAAAATAAGCCGACCGATCATCATTTAGTAAGTAGTGAACTTAAAACTGAAGCATTACAGCGCGGACTAAGACGCGTTCGTAAACATCTATCTCCAGTTGACAAGGGCTTGAGTAAGATCGTACACGCACCTGTAGTCGACGCTGTTAGCAAAGTTGGTGAGAAAACCATAGCCCGTCCAAAAGGCATTCTGACGGGCTCTATTGTGGCTCTCATAGGTAGTAGTTGGGTTCTTTATAGTGCTAAGCATTATGGTTTTTCTTATAACTACTGGATTGTACTTATCTTGTTTGTCGGCGGCTATGCTGTCGGATTAATCCTAGAACTTGTCTGGTTCGCCATTCGACGCTCATCCAATTAGTAGATTCTAAATATCGTATACTAGGGGTCATGAATAAAGCAGCCAGAGCAATTATCATTGAAGGTAGCAAAATTTTGGTAATGTATCGCAATAAGTATGGCAGTGAATATTTTACTTTGGTGGGTGGTCGAGTAAACGATAAAGAGACTATCGAACAAGCTCTAGTCCGAGAAGTTAAAGAAGAAACTGGCTTAGAGGTTACAGATGCCCGGCAAGTTTATACCGAAAAACACCCAAGTCCATATAACGAGCAGTATATTTTTCTATGTAAAGTAGCGCCTCATAAGTCTGTAGCTATTGAAGATACTTCTGAAGAAGGTTTTATGAACAGAGTTAATATTAACGTTCATAAGCCGCTATGGGCCGAGCTTGGTGCCTTTGCTAGATTAAACTTCCGTACACCACAACTCCAAGTTGCAATAGTTAAGGCAATTAAAAATGGCTTTCCTACTGAACCTGTGAATCTTTAAAATTTAGTTTTATGAATTATTAGGGTCAGGTGGAACACTCGGGGTATCACCTGGATTATAAACATTTTTACGGAGGTCAATTTCACCACTATATTGGTTTGATGATTCAGAATTGGGTTGGGGCTGTCCATTATTGGAAAGGATATCTTTCAATTCATCAGCAATATTAGTTTGTTCTTGTTTGACAGTAGGAGCACTAGCAATATTAGCCATATTTGGCTGAGGTATTGCTAGTGATTGGGCAGTTAAAGGAGAGTAGCCTGGCGTTGGAGCTAGCGTTGGCGGAGTCGTAAATGGTGAGGCCGCTGAACGGTTAGGTACTGGCTGGGTAGCTTGAGCTGGTGCATAGGTTAAAGCCGGAGAATTGTAACCACTAGCCGGCATTGTGGCAAACGCTGATGGTGCTCTTGATGGCGATGATACGGGGTTTCCTAAAGGCTGTCCGGATATCGGTTGTTGACCAGGTGCCGTTCGGCGTTTAGCTAACCACTCGTCCAGGAACGAAGATCCACTGCCAGCTGGTGCAGCCGGCCTAGCTGCTGCAGGCGGTACGCTGCCTGCTCCCATTGCCGGCGCTGGACCATAAGGCGAGGGATAAGCTGGTCTTGTAGGTGGTGCTTTAGTAGTAATACGATCAAAAATTTCGGTTTCTACAATTGACTGCGGACGGCCAAATTTGGCAGCAGATAATTGCCTCAAAGCTATGCCTAGTTTGGAATTTGGAGTACCTAGGGGCGGTAATGTGGCCATGCTGAAAGGCTGTGTCGGTACACCGCCAATTAAAATCTGGGTAATCGTATTGTAGTTAGGTAGTCTTAATACATCTTCCCTATCAAATATCGGATGAAATTTTTTGCTCAAAGCATCGGCATCAGCATCAGCACCTACCCTGAAGGCTACAATTGATCCAACATTACCGAATACCGCGTCACGGATTTCATCAGTCAGCTGAGTAGTAAACTGGTTGGCTACAATTAAATTTAGACGATATTTTCGGGCTTCTGAAAGTATGGTGGCAAATGAATCTGTAGAAAAGTTCTGAAACTCATCTACATATAGACAAAAATCCTCGCGTTGCTCCTCCGGTACATCGGCCCGGCTCATAGCTGCTGCTTGAAACTTCATTATAAATATCATGCCTAGAAGATTGGAGTTCAGCTCGCCAGTACGGCCTTTACTAAGATTAACTAGCAATATTTTCTTATCGTCCATGACATTGCGCAAATTAAAGGCACTTTTACTTTGACCAATGATATTTCGCATCATTTCATTAGATAAAAAGGCCCCGAATTTGCTTACAAACCAACCCAGTACTTCACTCTTGTGATAATCGCTTGTAGAAGCCATTTCTCTATCCCAAAAGTCCAATACGGTGCGGTCAGTAACATGTTTTTTGAGTTGATTTTCATATTGCTTGTCGGTGAATACCTTAGGTATATCTATGAATGTGCCACCTTCTGGGTTGCTCATAACAGTTAGAGCTGCGTTACGGAACCAGTGTTCGTAGCGCGGTCCTATAATTCCCTGATGCATAGGGTCATACAATTTATAGAGCATATTAATGGCTTCTTGAATTAAAAAGTCTTTTTGCTCTGGGGAGTGGAACTCAAACAAATTAAGTCCCATAGGATATTCCATATCGGCAGGTGAAAAATAAATTACATCTTCAGTACGTTCTTTGGGAACCATCGATACCAATCGCTCAACAGTTTCACCGTGAGGATCGACAAAAGCAAAGCCACGGCCTTCTAACATGTCCTGTAGTGCTAAGTTTTCTAAAAAGATTGATTTACCAACACCAGTTTGACCGACGGCATATAAATGACGACGGCGATCATTTAAATTAAGTCTAATTGGCTTTTTGGTGCCTCTGAAGACGTTATAGCCCAGCAAAAGACCTTCATCCGAAACATTACGCGGACCATCAACCTGTTTGGAAGCCTGCCGCTCCAGTTGTGACGTAGGTATATTCTTTTGATCTGGAAAATGAAACAAGGTTGCTAGTTCTATGGCATTTAAGATATTTTGATTACTTTCTTGAGGGAAAAACCGCATAATATAGGCGGTCACAAATTCCTCAATATCTCTTGAAGCTGTGTATTTGAAACCATTTTTGCCCTGAGCATCAAAAAGTGCAAAGGCAGCTACCACATTGCTTAAAATGGATTGGGCTTTTTGTGAAGTGCTAGAAGAAGCCACGACTCTTATCAATACTTCGTATGCCGGGTGCCGAGTTTTATCATCAATAGAATCTAGTACCGACTGTTCCAGACCAGACAATTCTTTTTTCTCCGGCGGTTTGTCACCAGATTTAGACTCAGGGGGCTTAACTAAAGCCGTGCCTGCCTGACGAAGGCCCCACATAAAAGCATCAATTCCTTTTTTGCTATCATCTCCTTTGCGTTTTTTTGACGCTATAGCCTGTGCTCCTTTACGCCAACTTGGATCTGCCGGCCTAATTAATATTTGGATACCAGCTCCATCATCTTTGTCTAAAGTAGATAGGGCATTTAATAGTGATTGCATTGCATCACGTTTAAGCTCCTGATAGGTTGCAATAGGGTATGCATAGTGTTCTTTAAGTGTTAATTCACCACCTACGGTTCCGCTTAAGCGACCAACTGGACTAAAGATATTATGCTCCTCAACTTCTTCCAACTGAGCTGATGGATAAGCGCTAATAACGGCCTGTTTAATTACATCAGCTAGAGCAATAGGTACTGCGGCGTAAAATTTCACCAAACCAGCTGAGCCTACAATTTCGAATGCAAAGTGACGTTGCCCATAAAACTTGCTCTTAAATCCTTTCTTAAGCGTGCTAGCAATAATGTTATATAAAATTTGGGCTTTAGATATATTTTCATCAATAAGATCGCGCACGTCACGGCCAGTTTCCTCAGTATCTTCACTAAGCGGAGGTAAATGAATGAGTAAAGGTACCATCTTGAGTCCACGCTCAAAGTTCTTTTGCTCACGGAGTAGCTTTCGGGAGTGTAGAAATAAAACGGTTCCTACTCCGCATATCAACGCAAGCAAAATGGTAATAATTATCAATATCATGCTAGTTCTTAACCTTCGGTAACTTTGATTTCTTTGTTATAACGCTTCCTTATATAGTCAGCTTTAATTTTATTGATCTCTTTATTTTGAGCATGAGGATCGGTTCTAGTGCGCTCTACAATAGCTTTAGCTTTGTTGACCCACTCTTGTTCAATTAAGTCATTATCTTCAGCAACCGAAGGTGTATCTATCGGTGGAGCTTGTATATCTGGATCTGAGCTAGCTTGGCTCATAGGTGACCTAACTGGCTCATCTGGGACATTAGTAAGTAGCGGTGTCATAGGCGGCGGCAATTGACCAGTTTGAGGTAGCTCGGCATCCTTAGATGCGATTTCGGCTTTTTGAGGCAATTGCTTATCGGTATTTTCTGGCTGATAGCCACCTGGTTTAACCTCTTCAGAACGAGGTGGTACCGGCAAATCTAAGCCAGGTTGGTAAGCATTATTCTGTCCATCCATATCTTTAATATTATATCAGATGCTTATCTGACAAATGAACTGTTTAAATGCTTATTTATAAGATCTTAACCTAATTGCATAAAAAGTTGCTATACAGCCAAAGACTAATATTAATAAGATGTCACGCTCTGTAAGTTGACTGACTGAGTCTAGTATTAATATAAGGCTTGGAACTAGAGCTACAACAATGGCGGTTGTAAATTGCTTTTTAGAGCCAATATTATCACTACTTAAGGAGTTAATTACAAATAAACTAGATATAAATAACAGTATAAACATCCATATAAACGGTAAAATTAACCAACCAACAGCTATGTTTTGAGGATTAGTACTGAATAAAAAGACTACGAAACCAATATACATTGCTGCGATAAAAATAAGTTTTCTTATTGTACTTTTATTCATAATCTATCTGTTAAGTTTACTGTTGTTTAGGTATTGAACAAAAAAAGCGCCACATCCATTATGGCGCATATATAAAAGCTTTGGAAGGCGGGCGGTAAATCCGCTCATTATGGTTAAATTATATAGCGCTTACCGCCTTAGCCTTTGACTGACCGCTCTAGCTGCTTTTTTGGCAACGATAGAGCGACGAGAAGCGGTGGAGAAGTCCGCTTTTTATGCAAGTTTTTGTTTGAACTTACCAGTTCTACCCTACTACACTATAGTGCTTATGTCAACGCATATACATTGTTATAATAACAACTTACCTCTTAGTTCTTCTTATCGTGATAGTTTAAATACAAGACTAAAACGTTATTAAATAAACAATGAAAAATTCAAAAATATCTAAACAAAATACGAACTGTTATTTGACTAAGTTAAGCGTTAGTCTAGGTTAAGATCGTTAAACAATAAGACCTTTTTATGACCTAAAATTAGCTAGAATTATAGTCGTATATGAACATCTTTTTAACAAATATTAAATTATTATCCCTAGTTTTTTAAGATCTTGAACTATTATTTACTGGAAATGCCATAATATCATTCAATTTATTGAAATTTGATAGCTTTAAGTAAGGTAACTAGATTAATCGCCCTTTATAGCAAATGGAAGCTTAATAATGACCACTTGGGATGTTTTCTTAGTAAAGCTTAGCTATTTTATCTAAATTCTGCTTATTGAGGCCTAGTAACGGTTTTTAGGGCACTTTTAATATAGGACTGGTAAACCTTAGGGTTATCGAATGCTTCGAATGATATTCTCTCATAACTAAATAAGCTATGCTCAACAAACCATCAATGACTTTACTAAAGCCGTCTGTCAGAAATTAATAGGGCTTAGTTTGACTATTGCGTTTAAGCTTTGGATAATTTAAGGTTAACTACCGATATTTTCGATCCACTTAAAACTATTATTCTAGTTCTCAAAAGAAACTACCTAAACGACATCTAAAATCTAAATTACTAAGCTCAAAAAGAATCATTATTAACATAAATAGGTCATAGATATTGTCCACTTTCATAAAGTTATACACAGCTTTGTGAGAATTCTAACCATAATTGTGTTGACAGTTTAAAACTGTCCCTATAAGATGAGTTTAGCACTGAACAAAAAAAGTGCTCAAAAACAAAAATGCATCTGTAACAACGGCTTCTCGCAAGCCGTTGTTCCATGAAAAACAAAGCCCAAATTAACAAACAAAAGACACACCAAAATCTCACTAAAAAGCAGCCCCCGCAATAATAAAGGGCTGTTTTTTAGTTCGATCTGTGGCTATGTTTATATAGAATCTGTACCTAAAATGTCTAGTTGCTAGTACTAAAAACATTAGACCAATTAATGTTCGTTTTAGCGGTATGAATATTGGACTTTATAACAAAGTTTCAATACCAGTTGCCTGCAAATTCAATTGCTAAAAGTAATCAAATATAATTCTTCATACCATTATCAAAACTAATATTGATGGTCAATAAAACAAGCTATTAAAAAACAATATATTTTGTAGAAATTAATAAATGGCCGGCAATTGAATCAACTAAGTATTGATATTTTTATGAAAGCTAGTTGACCCCTGTTTACGCTTCTGCTAGAATAGCTGCAAACCTAATGACTGTAAGGAGAACCAGAGTATCGTTAAGCCGACCCGTCTGAATCATCAGATTCGGGCAGCTCAATTGCGAGTTATTGGCCAAGATGGCCGCCAATTGGGTATTCTTTCAAAATCCGAGGCGCTCAGTTTAGCCGAAGAGGCAGGTTTGGATCTGGTAGAGATATCACCAAGTGCCGACCCACCGGTTGCCAAAATTGTAGACTGGGGTAAATTTAATTACCAACGTACCAAACAACTACAAAAAAATCGACGCGGTGCTAAAAATCTAGATGTCAAACAAATGCGTTTTGGCCTCAAGATTGGAGAACACGATCTAGACGTTAAACTGCGCAAGATTACGGATTTTTTGGAAATCGGTCATAAGGTTAAGATCACCATAGTCTACAGAGGTCGAGAAATGGCCCATAGAGATCTGGGTTTTCAGTTAGCAGACAGGGTTATCGCTAAATTAGAAGATAAAATAGCGGTTGATCAACCTCCCCAGTTAGCTGGTAAACAGTTAAATTTTGTTATAAGGAGTACCAGTAATCAGCATGCCAAAGTTAAAAACGCATAGCGGCACCAAAGACCGCGTAAAAGTTACTAAAAACGGCAAACTATTGCGCCGAAGATCTATGCGCAGCCATTTTTTACAAAAAAAGACTGCTAAACGCAAAAGGACTATGGCTGGTATGGAGACTATTGAAGGTGCAAGTGCTAAAAGTATTAAGCGAAGGTTAGGATTGTAAATATGCGTATCAAAGGCGGCGTAGCTGCGCATAAAAAACATCACAAAATCCGTAAAGCCACTAAAGGCATGACAAGGGGTAATCGATCTAGTTATAAGCGCGGTAAACAAGCCGTAACTAAATCTTTACAATACGCATATCGAGATAGGCGGAATCGTAAGCGAACATTTAGACAAATTTGGAACGCTCGTATTAACGCTGCTGCCAGATTGAATGGTACAACATACAGCCGATTTATGTCTGGGCTTAAAAAGGCTAATATTACATTAGACCGTAAAATTCTAGCTGAACTGGCTGTTAGTGAGCCGAAAACCTTCGTTGCCATAGTCAAGGCCGCCAAAAAATAGTTTTTTTTATAAATAAAGTTAGGGTTAGTGAAAGCCAAATACTTTTCATTAATAAAAGCCCTAAATTAGGGCTTTTAAAGCCAGATTATCTATAAGCCGGGTTTTGTCGTAGCTAGCCATCTATCTAGTCCTGATGTTGCCATCAGGATCAAGCGGTTTTTATGATAGGCTCTGGCGGGATACCATAATTGAGCATATCTCCTTGCAGCAGACAGGGTTTACCTTTTCCCGACGTCACCGTCAGGAACTGTGGGCTCTTACCCCACTCTTTTCACCTTTGCCCCGAAGGGCCGTATAGTTTCTGTGGCACTTTCCCTAGGGTTACCCCTGGTTGCCGTTAGCAACTGTCTTATCCCTAAGCTGCCCGGACTTTCCTCGATGCCTTTAGGGCACCGCGACCAGCCAATAATCTGGCCGAGGTACTATATCATTATATAACGCTTGTGTCTAGAATTTCGTTTACCATACCATCAGCTAGTTTATTAAGTTCACGTGGTACGTGAGTAAAACTTACTTTTTCAAAATGACGTAATAAAGCTTTTATCGAATGATAAACAGGTGCTAAATCTGGATTCTTTATTTTATATATTCCCTTCATTTGATTTACGACCAGCAGACTATCCATATAAACATGAACGTAACGCGAGCCTCGGCTAATAGCTTCTTGCAGCCCTATTTTTAAGGCATTGTACTCAGCTTGATTATTTGTTGTTACGCCTAAGTATTGACCACCCTGAAACACTACAACATTTGTCATTGTCATCAATACATAGCCGCTGGCTGATGGGCCAGGATTGCCGCGTGAACCGCCATCCGTATACAACTTTACCTCTGTTATATCTGTTGTTGTTTTATCTTCAATATTGTCCAGTGGCTTTGGTTTTTGAGGTATGAAATCAAAAGTGATTATTTTTACGCTTGTATTATCATTAATGTCTTGTCCATAGTATTTTCGAAAGGTTTTTAGCATCTTTTCTGGACTACTAAAGTCTTCGCCCGTACCTAAATCACCTGGCTTAATATCACTCAATCGTTTTTGTAAAACCTGGTTCACTCTTCCCCAGCCAATAATCATCCAGGTATTGGTGGACTCTGGGTCAACTTTATCAACGATGCCAATTTTATCATCGATGCTAATATTCTTTTCGTCATTTATACGCCAAGTTGAGTTCTTTTGACCGCTACTTATTAGTTGGGCAATTTTGTGGCTTACTTTAACTAATTTCATTGCATTAATTCATCGATTTTAGTTGCCAAGTTTTTATCTTTATCGGTTATTTTACCACCTTTATCATGACTGCTTAGCCAAATCTCCACGGTATTCCACTCATTAGTCCAGCGTGGATGGTGCTGATGCTGCTCTGCTAGACTGGCAACTTTTTGCATAAAACTAAAGGCCTGCTTAAAATCATCAAATATAAACTTTTTATATAATCCATCTTTTGTCTCTTGCCACATGTTTAATATCTTAACAGATATAAGCTAAAATAAGACAGCATCTGTCGGGGTGTGGCGCAGTTGGTAGCGCGTACGGCTGGGGGCCGTGAGGTCGCAGGTTCAAGTCCTGTCACCCCGACCATTGGATTATTCAACAATTTGACATATATCACTAATGGTGCTAATGTATCAATAAATTATGGAGAAGAGTCTATAAATGTCAGGTGAATTTGCTGGTGGTCAAGAAGAACTAACTGGAACTAGTGAACAATTAAGGGCTTACATTGATGAATGGTTTGCTGGTTTAGACGAACAGAGTCGTCAAGTTATGGATTCTCCCGTTGCCTTTGGTAGAAAACTAGCTGAGCGTATTGATGATAGAGTTGTACCCGCTGGATTTGTGATGGCTGCTGAGGTACTAGTCTATGACTGTATAAAGGGAGTAGATAGTTTTACTGGTAAACCTTTACCTCGAGAATTTACTGGTTACTCTGGCATAGTGTACAAGGTTTTCCGGGTGCAAGCTGATTTGTTTGCTAAAGGTGCTTTTAGCGACCAGTTTTTTGATGAAGTAACGGCAATTAGGGAAAGCTTTGGGAGAGAAAATACAAGTTCAAATCTGTAAGCTAATTTTATAAATATTAGTCCGTTCGAAAAGCTTCACATTAGGCACATTTAATAGCTATCTGAGTGTTAATAGGTCTATTTGCTATTTCATGGAATTGCTGCTGCCAAAAGGGTGCTGGATTATCAATAAACCACTCGGCTATACTGATTAGCGGTTGTTTAAGAAGTTTAACTTCGTTGCGACTATTGTTTTTAGTTATCGGGGTGTGGCGCAGTTGGTAGCGCGCAGCGTTCGGGACGCTGAGGTCGTCCGTTCAAGTCGGATCACCCCGACCAATTAGATAAAAAAACACCCTGCTAGTGCTGGGTGTTTTTAGCTGGATCCAAAGTGACAACCTGGAATTTGTAAGCCAGGGTGGTGCTCTCACGTATCAGCCACGGCCGATACAAATCTTGAGCTCCCTAATGATAAGTATTCAGATTATCATTAATTGGCTTCCAGCCAAGTCTTATTATAAACCTATTGCCCTAATGCCCAAAAGCCTTAAAATAGACCCGTCAATATGTATTATAAGTGGTCCGAGTATTGGAACCAGTAAAAATATAAAGGCAATTATGATAAATATTCCACCGGATTCTATGGTGTACATTACCTTTTGCAATGGCTCTGGTGCAAAAGCATATAATACCCGTGAGCCATCTAGTGGCGGGAACGGAATTAAATTAAATACGAACAAAGCTACATTTAGCCATATAAAAATACCAAAACCATTAATAATGTTTTGACCTAACTGATTGGCAAAGGCGTGTAGTAATAAACTGGCTATAGTCGCTAATAACAGATTTGTTAGCGGACCAGCTAATCCAATTAATGCCGCTCCAAATTCATCGTATTTTACTCTGGTAGGGTTAAATGGCACAGGCTTGGCGATAAAGAACGGTGGTAAATGGAATAAAACTAATATTACTGGTAATAAAATGGACGTATAGATATCTAGATGTTTAATTGGGTTTAGGGTTAGTCGACCTAAGTCTTTAGCCGTACTATCGCCTAGCCAGTAGGCGGCAAAGCCGTGCATGGCTTCATGAAAGCCAACCGAAAGAAGCAAACTTAATAGAAAAACCACCAAGTTTATTGAACTTATATCTACAGACACCATCTCAATAAGTATAGCAAGCTCAAGCTGTTAGTTGGCACTAACCAGATTGATTCTTAGTGAATTGATATTTTGCATTCATCTAAAATCACTTAGCGCGAGACTAAGCTACTTCAAAGAATGCATTGACTTTAACAGAGATAGACGATAGACTAACAGTCTATGCAAAAGTGCGATATTACCGGTAAGGGCAAGCAGTTCGGCAACAACGTAAGTTTTTCCCAACGCCATACTAAGCGAGTTTGGAAACCAAACCTCCAGACTAAAACTCTAGTTATTGACGGTAAAAAAGTAACCTTAAAAGTCAGTACTCAAGCAATTCGGACTCTTAAAAAACAAGGTGTTATTAAGTAATTCACTGTTTCTCAAGTATTACAAGTTGAGTACCATCGGTCATTAACTCATTAGCTTTTAGTTTTAATTTACTGATCCGTTCCTTTGGCTCCATTGATAGTCCTTTGATAGCCTCATTTAATTCTTGTTGAGGTACTGGGTACTTAAGTTGTTTATCTGCATGATGCGATGGAACGACAAGTTTGGGTTCTATTTTTTTTATAACTTTCAAAGCTCCCACTGCATCCATGGTATAGCCATTTCCGCCTACTGGAATCAGTAAAATATCGATAGTTCCCAACGTTTCTAGTTGAGTGTCCGTCAGTTCAGGATAGATATGACCTAGGACTGCTACTTTAATGTCATCAGCAACAATTTTATATATAGTAGCTGACTTTTGGTCTTCTTCTTCTGTCAGTGACCTGGCTCCAGTCCCAATTACAGAGATATTTGAAACTTCATATTCGCCGGGTTGATCGATTAGCAGTTTGACTTGAGCTTTAGGTAAGCCATGTTCAGCAGTAAATACTGCTATATCACCATCTTTAGTAATAGATTTACCGCCTAAATCAGCCAAATTATCATCAATTATCAGATTAGCTTTTTTATGAACAATTTTGAAACAATTAGCACCATAGTATTCAATTTCCACCTATTTAACCTCACTAAAAGTTGTTATTAGTAGCTCATGTTTATCAACTAGTACTTGTTTTTTGGAAGTCATAACGTTTGATAAAAACTTATCATTAACCTGTTTACGGTAATCAAATTCATTTTTAGGCATTGCCGTGTAGCGAACTTCTTTATTTTCCTTAGCTTCGAGTTCTTCTATATATTTAGCTAGTTTAGATTGATTGACATCACCAACAATAAATAAATCTACACCACTGCTTTCATCCCGAGTAAACTGACCAGTAAGCAGCGCCAATTCGACATTACCAATAGCTTGAACTTCTTGAGTCTGATTATCCTCTTTTGTTGGTTTAGCTTTCTTATCTTTAGTCTCGGTTTTAACTGGACTATTTCCAAAAATAATCGACAATGGTTGATAATATTCAAATTCTTGATTAACTTCGTAATATAACCGGTTATTATTAGTATCTGATGAGATGATCCCAATACTCAGTAAATTAGCCAGTTCACGGCGCACTGAATTAATCTGCTCGTCAATTTTACGAGTAATTTCACGAACATAAAACGAACGGTTAGGGTTACTATAAAATAGCTGCAATAGCTTAACTCTGGTTTTGCTCCCAAAAAGCTGGTCTACCATATTGGTATTGTACCAGATAGATGAACTACTAGCTTTCTTATTTGTTCAAAAAGCTAGATACAATTGATTCTGCAGTATCAGGGTTATTGATCCAATGAATACTTTTGTTACGCTTAAACCAAGTGCGCTGTTTTTTAGCCAACAGCATAGTAGACCTAACAATTTGCTCATAGGTTTGGGTTAAGCTTTGACTGCCAATAAAGTAATCCTCCCATTCACGGTAGCCAATGCCTTTCATTGGTTCAACCTGCCAGCCATATCGATCTGATAAAGCTCTCACTTCGGTTTCCAAGCCTCTAACTAGCATTTTAGATAGCCTTGCCCTAATTCGGCTTTCTAGGCCGTCAGAAGGAAGATTTAAACCGATGACTAGGCTGTTTGGTCTGAGACTTGATTTAGTCGGTCGCTGGCCATTAGCTTCAACTAAACGAATTAAGCGACGTTTATTGCGCATATCAATGCCTCTGTTACTCAGGTTTTTTTCGATTATGATATTTGTAAGCTCTGCCACAGATAAAGCGTTTAGTTTTTGACGATCGTCAAGACTACTGGGTGGTAAAAAACCATAATCATAAATTAGGCTATCAATATAAAGCCCCGTACCTCCTGTTAAGATAGGTACTTTACTCCGTTTATTAATATCATTAATAGCATCTATAGCTAGCTTTTTAAATTTTGCTGCATTAAAACCAGATTGAGGATCAACGATATTCAGTAAATGGTGAGTTACTTTTGCCTGATCGTTTGTACTCGGTTTGGCTGTACCTATATTAAAATCATTATAGACCGTCCAGGAATCGGCACTCACAATTTCAGCATTAAACTTTAAAGCTAATTTCATTGCTAACTCTGACTTACCGCTGGCCGTTTCACCAACAATAACTACTAATTTAGACATATCATTACTATATACTCTTGTTAAATGTTATTTGCCAAAGCAGTTAAAAATTCACTAGACTATTATAAGTGATAAGACAAATATCATATTCTATAAGAGATCGATCGCCGAGGAAAATTCGGCGTAGTTCTAAAAATAAATGGTTTTTTATATTCATTGCAAGTTTGATAATAATAATTAGCCTAAACATTTATGGATACCGTAAAATTAAAGTTCGACCTAAAGTCACGATATCTTCTGTTCCCGAAATATCACAATCATTAAAACAATCTGTGCCCTTTGATATTTACTATCCAGACCAAAATAAACTACCGAAAGGTTATGTATTAGATAAGAATTCATTAAGCACATCTAAACACGCAGTTGTCTACACTATTAAATTTGAGAGTAATAAAAAACTTGTTGTAACTGTACAAGCAAAGTCTTCAGACAAAGATATAAGCGATTTTTATGCTCACACGATGCCGCTTCATATAGATGTGAATACTCCTATTGGTAAGGCAACGATTGGCGCCATAAACTTAAAGAACGTTGTTAGTCTGCCTACCAAAACCAACTCCTGGCTTATAATCTCTGTTCCGGCAGATACTAATCAAGATCAACTTAAAAACGTTTTACAAAGTTTTAAAAAAAATTAGTTGCCGGCTGATACGACCCACTGGTCAAGTGTAACGGTATTGTTAGCGTTGTTATTTTGCCATGTTGGGAATAGATAAAGACTCTTGGTGCTGGTGGTAGTTACGGAGGTACTGGCTGTAGCCAGCATATTGAGCGTCAACATTGAAGTAGTAGTGGTGGCATTGTTTTGGAAAGTATAGACTCCTTCGCCCAACATATGAGTACTATCAAAGCAGGTAATTTTAAATTCAATCCTGAAAAAGTTATTAGAAGCACTGGTGGCGGACGCTGGCGCTGGTGATACCACTCCAATTAATACGTCAGATCCTCTAGTTGTAGTGTTAGTGCCATAATATACACCCATTGTTAAAGTTTGCGTCGTACCCGAATTAACACTAAAGTGTCCTACTCCCCAAAGGCTGATAACCCGTCCAGCTTGACAGTAGTTGGCTGGAATTGAGGAACGGGCATTATCAAAAGAGGCGCAAGCTGATGAGCAGCTATTAACAGCAGTTGAAGCAGCGGTGTTTGAATCAATTAATCCACCTATACAGTTAACCCATGCACCAGATTCACCGCAGCGGAAGTTTTTTGTGCTGGCATTATAGTAGATTGCTCCATCAACTTCAGTTGGGTCAGTTGACGAACTGGAATCATCAACCACTAATAGGTCAGGTGTACTAGTACCAGATCCACCATTACCAGCGCCAATCTGGACATTGGCTGTAGTACTAGAACCTGCCGCCTGTAAAATAATATTGCCAGTAGTAGTCTGATAAGTTGAGGCCGTGCCTGAGGTAATTGATACTGCTCCTTTTGCCTGAAGGGTTGTGTCCCCGGCTGTAGCCGCTGATCCGGAGCCAACAGTTACGTTGGTAGTGCTACCAGAAGTATTGTTGGAACCAACGTTTACTGTAACTGTACCTGATGATAAGGCCGTGTCACCTACCGTAATAGAGGCACCGGCAGCAACTTTTAGATTAATACTACCAGCTGTTCCGCTTCCGGCAGTGGTACCGCCTTGAACAGTCACGCTACCAGCATTTCCAGAAGTTGAGCCACCAGTACCTCCCTGAAGCGTTAGCGCCCCGCCACTACCGGTAGAACGGCAGTACCTCCCTTGACGGCGACAGCGCCTCCAGGGCCGAGGTTATCGCCTGTACCGCCTTGTAAAGTAGCAAGTCCACCAAATGAAACGCCAAAACCGCTGACAGACCCTGCCAGAGTTAATGAGCTACCGGTAGCAGCTGTAGAAACAGTCCCACCGCTAGTTATAGTCACATTGCCAGCATGAGAAGAAGCACCACCAAATAATGTACCGTCGCCGGCTGTGATGCTTATATTGCCTCCATTAGCTCCGTTGGCTGAACTACTAGTAGTACCCAGAATTGAAACTCCTTCACCATTTCCGGTAGAACCGGCTGCTCCACCACTAAGCGTCAAAAGTCCGCCATTGCCGCTGCCGTTACCAGCCGCGGCAGCCACAGTTAAAGCATTTCCGTTTGTATTACTGGCTGCAGTGGTCACGCTAATGGTATGATCCGAACCAGTTGTAAAGATCTGATTTCCCGATAAAGTTAACAAGCCAGTATTATCTACAAGAAGTACATCACTGCCAGCCTTTTGCAGTTCTAAAATGGCTGCTGTAGATCCGGTTTTATTGATAAATATCGAGGGGTTAGTAGTTGATGAATCAGTCTGGACGCCCTGAGCCAACTGTATAAAACTGGTAGAGGCTAATCCACCTAAATATTTACTGTTAAGTGCATATGGGGTTGAAGCTAGACGTTTAAATGGTAGCATTTCACCATCATAAGTCGGACTGGCACCACCTGACGTACCGCCAATATTTATTGAAAGCCATAAAGTATCTTGATTCCAATCTACGTTGCCAGCAAAAGCGGTAACCGAACCAAGGTTCACAGAAAAGTAACCATTGGTAACAGTTACACCTTGGCTACTAATATTTTGCCTGGTTTCAGTCCATTTGAGTGTACCGCTACATGGCGAAGAGCCACCAGAAACACAACCATTCCCATCTTGGTAGATCTTAAATTCCATATTGTAAGTGCCATCCGGCACTGTGGCACCTTGGCTGTTCAGCAGCCGAGCTTGATAATTAATTTGCTGGTTGATGCCAGCCGCAGCTTGAACTCTTGGCGATTGCCGCACAAATCCAAACATCACAAAGACAAAGCTAATAACTAGCAATACCGCAAATAACTTGCGGCCTTTAAGAAGCAATCTTAGTAGGTTCTTATTTTTATTCACTGTTTTTGTTTTTGTTTACCTACAGCCATACCTTATCATTCTTACGCTAAAAACACAAGCGATTTACCCCTGTTAATTAAATTTGAATAAATTAATAAATTTTCTCCTCTGTTTTATATCTTTTGGATGGATAAATCTGTAGATATTTATACAACTAGATAGACTGCTTACTACTCAACTGGTGGTTTAAGTTCATTGTGTGTTTTTAGTTCATGATGCTCATACTTCTCGCCTAACCAAAAGCTAACTATCAAAAGTAATATAGTCAGGCCAATTAAGAGATATCTCCAAGCTTGGTCTAGCCCACTCTGTCCTACTCTTGGCTGGTTAGTTGAAGTTGCAGTAACTGGTGCTTTTGGGTTAATAATAGTTAGAGTTTGAATAAAGTTACTGTTGTCCTGGCTATCTACGGCTGTGATTACGATCATATATATCCCAGCATTTTTATATAAATGTGCTACTTTTTTGAACCCACTAGCGGGTAAGGCCAGTAAATCTTGGTTGCTACCATCACCCCAGTTTAAACTGACTGCAAAAGGTTGTACCCCACCCTTGATACCAAAATTTAAGGTGAGTGGATCACCTGCAAAAGTGCCTCTAAAAACGGAATCAACAATGATTTGAAGATTATTCCCGCTACCGCCTGTTTGGTAAATTACAGTATTTGAAGTTGAACTTGGATTATTTGAGCTTAGAGATGTAGATTTAATGATACCCAAAAAAACTCTTACCATTTGTGAGTCAGGTCCGTATTGATCTAAACTATCCCGAACTTTAGCAATTAAATCGTTTTGGCCTGAAGATAGGCTAATTTGTAACGAAAATTTACCATCTAATTGACAATCAGTTGAACCAGCAAAAATACTATTTTTATAAATTTCAACGGTTATAGGATTAGTAGTTGGACAAGTACCACTAACCGTAATACTAGCTGAAGTGAAATGTTGAGTATTAACTGGGTTTTGAATAACAGCTGCTTGGGTAGGCGGCGGTCCGGGAACTTTTCCTGATACAGTTACATTCCCAGAACCAGTTAGTGTATCTGCCATTACAATAGTTGGCTTTATAATCAAAAAAACTGAAACAGCCAAAAGAAAAAACCATAAGTAATATAGTTTGGTTAGCCAACTTTTTTGACTTAACCGAGATATGTTAATAACGTTCATCTGATAGTTTTTTTATGCTAATCGGAGTTACGACGACTTTGGGCTAAAATACGCTTCTTGTATCGTTTCATGAGCATTCGCCCGAAGAAAACAATCAGTATAATAATGATCAGAATAACAGCGATTAATTTATAAGGAATGACCCAAAAGGCTATTTTGGCGCTTATTTTTTTATTAGTTCCATAACTAAGTACAAGATTCGCTGAATAATGCCCAAATAAATGCTTTTTATTTAATGTTTGATCAAATCTTCGAATACTTTTGGGAAAAACGTTGTGAGCAGGATCGTTAACCGGTAAATCGGCTACTTTTCCACCAAACATATTTTTGATTATCAAGCTACCAATGGGTTTGATATGGACATTGCCGAAATTTTGAATTCGTTCCGTAAATCCGACTGGACCGTATTCAAATAATTTGGATTGTTTACCGCCAGGATGACTCGTGAAGAAGCTAGCCACAGATGCTTGTTCGCTGATGTTACCGCTGACCCTGACTAAAATTAAGCTTCCTAAACTGGCTGTAAGACTGACTCCTGGATTGTTTTGATCAGCTGCTTTAGCTGTAAAACGAACCACTCCATAATGACCACCGGGTGAAGCGTCTTTGGGTAAGCTAAGTTTTATTGGAATGGTCTTTTGTTGTTGTGGCCCAATTGATGTGTTTGCAATTGGTTGAATCCAATTTTTTAATGAATAAGGACTAATTTCATTTTGGTCTAATAGCAGTTTCGGCTGACCCTCTTCACCTTGAGATACAAAATCATCAATGTTTGTCGTTGCTATAATGCTAACTTTAGTGACGTTTCTAAGCTTGATTTGAGTGTTGACAGTTTGGCTGGGATCGGCATTTAATTCTATAAGCGGTGGTGATATCTCCAACCCTTGGCCAAATACCGCTGGCGTTTTAGCGGTGGCCGCAAAAGTCGAAGTCATCCCTAGAATTAGTACAACTATAAGACATATAAACCCAAGCCCAATGACCCTACTATGAAACAAAGACTTGAACATTGAGGTTAGAGTAGCATATCAAAACGTAGCGGTGCAAATATAGGTCAAGGTGGTTGTGTAAGAACCTGGAGGTGTAGCATTTGAAATGTTGGAAATGTATGACACTGTGAATAGCCGAAAATCGTCTTGAGTACCGGCACTGGCAATAGAATCCCCGCTCACAAATCGAAATTGGTCGGCAGTATTATAGTTAGCTGTAGGATTGGCAGTTCCAGCTCCAGATACGTTTGATCCGACAGAAGGAGTTGCATTGGCTTTTAAATTAACACCGAATTGACTACTTCCTTGGGTTGAGGCCGTTTGGGAAGATAGGGCGGTAATTGTTTTTGAACCACTTGTAAGTGTGTTCCCGTTAATGGTAATTGAATAACCACTACCAGCGTTTGTCGTAACACCTATTTGCGATGTTCCGCTGCCGGTAGTACTGGTACTTTGAGTACCAAGAGCTACCGAGCTACCAGTAGCTCCGCCACAACTGTTACTAGTTATGCCAGATGTTCCCGTGCAAAATGTCAAAGTTTCGTCAACACTAGCTGTCACTGTTATTTGATTTGCTGTGCTTGCAGCCACTGTTCCGGTATCAACTGAAGTAGTATAAGCGTTGTCTGAAAACAAGGTTATCCGCAGGAAAAAGGTCTGATTTGTGGTAGTTGGATTTTGGACATTTCCAAAAACTATGTTTTTAGCAGTGCCGCTTGTGGTGCTGCTAGCGCTCGAAGCTGAGGCTCTTAAACTTCCTGCAGTACCAGTACTTACCGTCCAGGAACCAGATAAAGTTGAGGACGTGAATGTCGAAGAAGAGATAGAAAACCCGGTAGGCGTGGTACAGGTACCTGATGCAGCAGTACAAGCTTTTGCCTCGAATGACTGAAATGTATTTGTGGTGGCAGTAGTAAAGCCTAGTGTATAAGTTGTGGTAGCGTTTGAACCTGCGGCACTGCTGCTACTTAAGGTAACACTACGACTTGTTAGTTGAGCGGCTAACGCTTTAATGGGTGAAAGCCAAACTACAGCCAGTAGTAATACAATCAGAATTATTGAAAGATTTTTTATATATTTCATGACTTTAAAATAAAAGTTTGCCCTCATTGTCAACTTACACTGATGCTAGCATAAGTAGTAACAGATGGTCAATCAATAAGCTTAATATGTACCGGTACAAATTATTGTTTGGGTACCAGAATATGATCCAGCACGAGTGACAATACTGGCATTGACTAGGTATGAGATAGTAAAGTTTGTTTGAGCCGAGCTTTTGGGTGCCGAAGCAATGGTGTCACCAGAATTATATTTAAAATTATTAGCCGCATCGTAACCACTCGATGCTATTCCTAGACCGCCACTTGGGTCTGCTCCAAAACTACTCGGAGAAGAATTAGATTTTAAGTTTATACCAAATTGTTCTGTGCCCGTCGATGACGTTGTAGCACTCGACATATTTGCTAGCGTATAACTTCCGTTAGAGGGGGGGTTGCCATATATTTGCACTACGTAACCATAACTAGTGTAGTCAATTACGCTAAAAGTTGATGTGGCCGTTGTAGCTGCCGAAGTGGAAAGCGTACCAAAGTTAATGGAACTAGTATTAACTAAAAAGGTAAGCGCCGGGTCAGAAGTAGTAGTATAACCAGAGTTAGTTTGGTAGCTGCTTGAAGAGGAGTTGCCTACCCCAACATCACCGATTGATTCATTACTCTTATAATTATTTGAGTTACTTTGGATTAGACCACCTCCACCCACAAAGTCTTCTTGGATTTGATAATTAGTAGAACTGGCGGCCAAAGCTACCTGTCCAGTGAAAAGTAAGCCTATCACAGCAAAGACCAGGCTTAAGTTTTTAATTAGAGTTTTGGTTTTTAAATTCATAAATATAACCGGAATAGTAACTAGTATTATAATACGTTTTTCTTATGCTAGTATTTTATTGTTCGGGTAGATCGGGATGCCATAACAGTTTATCAATATTGACTTTAAAATCTTTTGAGATTTTAACACCTTCAGTTTCTAAAATCTGCTTATGACCTTCGACGCCACCTGGAAATCCTACAGCTAAACTACCGTCTTTATGGACAACTCGTTGCCAGGGTAAATCGGGATCACCAAAATGAGCAACTCCTCCCACAATCCGTGCTGAACGCGGATTTCCACATAATGCTGCAATTTGTCCGTAGGTCATAAATCTAGCCCTAGGAATCTGACTGACCAAAGCATAAACTCTGTTGTGAAACTGTTTATCTAGCTTGTTCATCAAAGTATTTTTGGACCTCTTCCCAATTCAATGCACGAATCAAATTCTTTATTAACTTAACATTTCGATTCCAACCATATTCTCCAAATAATACTGCAGTTATACCTGCTTTTGCGGCTGCTATACAGTGTTTAGGTTGATCATCTACTAAGTAGTCTGCACCGATTTGTTGGCATACATCTGTTTTGGTCATTTTAAGTTTTTTAAGTACATGGAGATTTGGATCGTCCCAGATTTGAGCAAAGTGTATTTCTGAAAAAATAGCTTTAAATTCAGAATTTAGCCATTCTAATGTCTCCTTGTGAATCTCATTAGACCGCGAACTTACCACCACCAGTTTATAGCTCTGGCTAAGCTTATTTAAAACTGCTTTGGCTTCATTAAAAAAACGATAGCTGGTAAATAATTTTTCGCTGAGTATTAGGTTTCGTCTTTTTACAGTTTCGGTATGATCTATACCCCACATTTCAGACCAGTGCTCCGTGTAGTCGTCAGGTTTAAGATGAGTGCCCCACCGATTGTTACTAAACTCAGTAAAACCTTCAGCGTTAGCTGCTAGTACATCATCAATATCAAAGGCAATAGTTGGTTTCGACATGTGACCAGTTTAACACCTTATAATGAACTTTTGGAGGTGCGACTTTTAGCTTCATTAGCGACAGACTTTAGAAACTGTTCAATACTTATTGGCAGCTTGTTCTCTTGAACTATCAGGTCTTGACGGATGCGCGGCAAAAGTTTTTTGTCCTTAATCTCTTTATCACCAATCACAATAGTATAAGGTATTTTCATAAGCTCCGACTGTCGAATTTTCTTGCCAACAGATTCGTTGGAATCATCAATTGAAGTTCTTATTCCAAGTTGATTGGCTTGCTGTGCTAGTTCAGCCGCAAACTTAATTGTTGGTTTTTCTTGATTGATTGTGGCGATACGAAGCTGTTCTGGTGCTAGCCATAATGGAAATCGACCGGCAGTGTGCTCAATATAGACTGCTAGGAATCTTTCAATCGAGCCGAGTAACGCACAATGAATCATTACTGGGCGTTTTTTAGAGCCATCCTCAGCTACATAACTTAAATCAAATCGTTCTGGCTGTATGAAATCAAGCTGAACGGTAGCTACTTGGTGTTCACGACCGATGGCATCAGTTGCCATAAAATCAATTTTAGGACCATAAAAGGCTGCTTCGCCAATTTCTTCAATATATTTAAGTTTATTGGCCATTACAGCGTTTTTTAATTGTTTTTGAGCTTTGTCCCAAAGGCTTTTATCTCCTAAATAAGCGTCACTTTCGTCCCTATAAGATAATCTTACCCTTAGATCCATACCAATGGTTTTATATAAATCATTAGCAGCAAGTAACATATTATGAATTTCGGGTTCGATTTGATCTGGGCGACAAAAAACATGGCTGTCATCTTGAGTGATGGACCTAACCCGACTTAGCCCAGACATTTCGCCGGTTTTTTCATCACGGTAAACTGTGGCAGTTTCAAGGTATCGGATAGGTAATTCACGGTAGCTTCTAGCCTGATTGACGTAAATTCTAGTGTGGTGAGGACAACTCATTGGTTTCATGACTAGCTCGTCACTAGTCTCTTGGCTTTTAACTAATAACATCTCATCACCAAACTTTGCCCAGTGACCGGATGTTTTGTAGAGATCCTTTTTTGCAATATGAGGGGTCCAGACTTTTTCAAAACCGTACTTTTGTCTTAAGTTATTGGAGAACTCTGCCAGCTGTTCTCTTAAGACTGTGCCTCTAGTTGTAAACATTGGCAGACCTGAGCCTACCATGTCTGAAAAAACAAATAAGTCCAGTTCCTGCCCTAGTTTACGATGATCACGCTTTTTAGCTTCTTCGAGCATTGCCAAATGCTTTTGGAGTTCTTCTTTGGTATTAAAGGCTGCACCGTAGATGCGCTGCATCTGCGGATTAGTCTCTTTACCTCGCCAATAAGCTCCAGATATCCTTAACAGCTTAAAAGCCCCGACTTTTCCGGTGCTGTCTACGTGCGGTCCGCGGCAAAGATCGGTAAAATCTCCGTTTTTATAAAATGAGACTGTTTTGACTTTACTATCACCAGTGGTCTTCAGACCTATCTCAGCTGCGTCTAAATCTTTAGCAAAGGTCGTACCTGCTCTTTTAAGATCATTTAACAGTTCGGCTTTATAGGGTTGAATTGTATCTTTAGCCCATTTTAAAGAGTCAGCTATGGACATTCTAATTAACTTAAACGGCTGATCCTCGGCGATAATTTTATGCATTTCGGTTTCTATGCGCCCAAAATCTTCCTCTGATAATTTAATTTTACTGAGGTCTATGTCGTAATAAAAGCCATTTTCGACAACTGGACCAACGCCAAATTTCGCCTCAGGCCAAAGCCGCCTGATTGCCGAGGCCATTATATGAGCCATAGAATGACGCATGGCATTTAAGTTCTGATCGTCTTTTGCCATAAAAGCTCCCTAGTACGCTTGACTTGCTAATGACTGAATTACATTTAAAAAGACGCCTCGATTAAATACTCTCGCAAGGTATTTAAACTAAGCGTCTCGGTCCGCCATCAGACGGAGGTTCCACCGGACTTCCTTCCTTAGTGTAGGGACCAAGGAAGGCACTTGTTGTGGCGCGTTACGCACGCTCCAACTTGCCCGCGAAGCTCTGCGGGTGGTTAATCCGCTTCACCGCTCGGTGATTACTTTACCCCATTGAAAGTTTACTTTCAAGAGGTACCCTCTGTAACACATCGCAAAACCTCACCTTTTAGCCCTGAACTGGTCAAGACCGTAGAAATAATAATATCAGTGTTAGTATTATATGGCTAGTAATAAACTATTGTGATTTTCACTATGGACCTGTGTATAAAAAATAACTCATTTATGATATTTTTGCCTTCATGATAGTGGGTAATTTTACTTTTTTGATTTTCTTAGCTATTCTTACATCCGTTACGGGCGTGTAGCTCAGTTGGCTAGAGCGCTTCCTTGACGTGGAAGAGGTTTCGGGGGTTCGAGTCCCTTCACGCCCACCAAATCATATACCAGACATGAGCTTTTTTAATTATTTGCTGTATTAATTTTCATTGCGCTTAAGGTGTTACTACTATTGACTATTATACTTATTTATGTTAGCTTAAGCAGGTTAAACGGGAGGCGCTCTTTTTGAGTACCAACGGATCGCTTGGCAGTTTTAAGCTCTTTTATGAAGAGCTCACTTCAACCAAACCAACCAGTCGTTTACGACGCATCCGACCAGTTAGCGCAACTAGCAAATAGCTAACTTGTCTAGCCCAACGGATGGGGCCCCAAGGTAACTTGGGGCTATTTGTTTTTATTGATGCTGTTAAATAGTCATCTATCCACTATTTTATAGAGTTTTTCCACTTCACATTCTCATTGCCGTATGTCAATATATTGACATGGTATGCCTATATTGTGGTCATAAAACATCAGTTGTAAACTCGCGCTCTCAAAAGAAAACTAATCAAACCTGGCGGCGGCGTAAATGTTTAAGTTGTGGTGCTATCTTTACCTCTGTTGAGTTAGCTGATTTGCGATCTTCAATTTTATATTTAGATAAATCAGGCCATTCTAAACCGTTTGAACGCGATAAGTTACTTATAAGCATCTATGAATCACTTAAACACCGTAATGATGCTCAGGCAGCCGCTACGGCTTTAACATCCACTATTTTGAGTAAAGCTATGCCAGGCATCACCAATGCTTCGATAACAAGAGAACAAATAATTGGAACCTCGCTTAAGGTATTGAACCATTTTGATAAAGCTGCAGCGGTACAATTTGCCGCCTACCATCATATCTAGATCTTTCAACTATGTAATAGTCTTGTTATCTTCTGTTTTTACAGCTTTTTCAGTTACATCAAACTTGCCGATATACCAACCAAACATTAATCTAGTCTGGGAATAAACAGCTGACAATGAGTTATACATTACGGTGGTAATTGGTAAATATACCCATTGAATTAACATAAAAACGTTACGGTGAGCTTTATAGCGAGCTGGTTTGGGTGGTAGAGTTTTAAGACTAATAAAAAGTGTCGCTAAGATACCAACTAAAGCGATAGTTTCAATCTGACTTGCTAATACTGGTAACTGTACTGCACCGTAGTCTTTAGGATTAAACAATACTGGAATAAACGCCGAGAAAGCAATAACTAGCGGTGCTACTGCCCAGGTTATGTGTCCTTCTAATAATCTGCAAAACTTAAGAAACATATCCAATTTTGGTACTTTGTTATCTGAAAAGAAACCTTTTTCTGCCACGTAAGCTATATCTGAAGCACCCCAAGCCCAGCGTCGCAGTTGAATAAATTGAGCTTTTAGAGTTTTTAAATAACCGTCAGCAAAAACAGCATCCTGATATATCGGTAAATATATAGGGTAAACTTCGTGATTACCGTCGTATCGAAAGTATGTTCTCCAAAACTGATGGCCATCTTCAACTATAGTGCGAACACTCCAAAAATTAGTGTCAATTATAGTCTGCATGCTTTGAGCATGAGACGAAAAATTGCGAAGCATATGTGGCCGCAGACTCAAGACTACGTTCCAAAACGAATTACCTGTGGCAATTACCCGCATCGGCGCCGGAGCATCCCAAATGTTATTGGTATACATCGGAATTGGTTGAAAAGATATATGTACCGGATCCGGACAAATTACATACATGTAAGTTAAGGCGGCAAAATAACTGGGGTGAGGGTGATTATCTGCATCAAGTGTCGTAACTACCACCCTTAATGGCTCGATTTTCTGAGATTCTAAATAGCTCTGTAATTTACGCCCCGCGAATGTGATATTCCCGCCCTTACCAATGATTTCATTAGGCAGATCTTTAGGATGTTTAACGGCCATGGCATGCAAAAATTTAGAGGAGTATTTATCGATTAACTGCTCAGCTTGGGTTTCTACTTGAGGACCGCCCCGTTCTTCGTAAGCTAGTACTAAAATCACCTTTTGCATATCAAAATGCGAATCCAAAACAGATTGAATAGTCGGTTCCAGTATTTCCCGGCTCTCGTTATAAGTGGCGATCATAGCCACTTGAATAATGTCGCTTGGTTTATATAAATGCGGTTGATCCTTTAATCTTTCCATATTGGCATAGTGCCACTTTGGTAGGCTAGACTGATGCGCTTCTGATTTACCGGTCTCAATATCTTTAAGCATTCGGTGCCAATCCATCTTTTTCTGTTTTTGCATGATGCTGTAACCTTGTAAGGCTCTAATATCTAGACCAATCGATTTGACGAACCAAAGTAACAGATATGCAATTATTAATACGATGGTCAGACGTGGATTAATAAGACTGAGCCAAAATGGTAATAATAGTATTGTCCAAGTAATAGCACCAGGTAGAATCTCAAATAAACGATATCTTTTGCTTCGCTCTTTTACCAGCGGTATTTCAATATCTTGAGCTTTCATTACTTCAGCACTAACAGTGCATTACTAACGATTATGGCTAAAACTATGAGTAGTATACCCATACCAAGAATGGCAACGGCAAATTGACGGTGAATACGGTAAACCCTAGTACTTATGACAGTATTAATAGCTAGAACAAGTACCATAAAGACAATAAAAGCCAGGAGGTCCGAAGCACGACCATTGGTGAACCTACTTACATCCAAAGTATCAGAGCAGTTACGGCACTGAACGATATAACCTTCATTTCTACCCGGTTGGAACCTGAGAAGAATCAAAACGGTACCTAATACCGTCAAAAAAGCGCTAACTGTCAGTAATAACAAGACCAAGCGGTCACGTAAATATTCTTTTGGTAGTGACATTTAGTATTAATTTTACACTGTTTTATTAAAAGCTGGTGCGGGATACGAGAATCAAACTCATGCTTCGTGCTTGGGAAGCACACGTACTATCATTATACTAATCCCGCTTGTCTTCTTAAATGGAGCCATCTCGGGGATTCGAACCCCGGACTCCCACTTTACGAAAGTGGTGCTCTAGCCAACTGAGCTAAGATGGCATATCTATTAACAGAGGTAATTATAGCAGATAAGGTTTGCTTTTTAAGGGGTAAATTGCTATCATCACATCTGTTACATTTACTAATGTAACTAAGTGGGCTCGTAGTGTAGTGGTCTAACACGCCTCCCTGTCACGGAGGAGATCGCCGGTTCAAATCCGGTCGAGCCCGCCAAGCATTAGCGTTTTAATTAATTATTGAAATCCATATATTATTGTTCCAATGAGTTATAACATATATCTGCTTATTCCAGTTATTGCTTTGATTGTCTCAATGGTTTTGAGAGGAATATTTTGGAAATATGCTGTAGGCTTGGCAATCATAACGGTAATAGTTTCTGTCTACACTACTCACTCAGGAAATTCATGTTATACAGGTGAATATTGTGGTCTGGATATGGGTATTGTTGGTTCTATTTCACCAATCGTTCTTGGATTACCTGCATTAATACTTGCCTGCATACCTAAGTCAAAATCAAATCCTCGTTCTTCAAAGTGAAATAATTCCACACCTGCTCCGTTAAGGCCCGCCAAGCATAAGTGGTTACTATTTGATATACTTTCTCAATGGATATTACTAATAATCAACGCTTGATACCCAAACTATTAGTTTTTACGATTATTTCTGAATTATTAACTTGGCCAATTGGCAACAGAGTACGTGTTCCTGGAAGTTGTGGTCAAACTACTTTTTTTTACCCGTTACTATTTATACTACTTGCATTAAGCATAATACTACCAATAATCAGCTTAATTATCTCTATAAAACAAAAATCAAAAAAATATATTATCAAATCTTCACTCGTATTAATAATTTGTTTACTTCTAGCACCTCTAATCCTTTTTGGGTTCACTTTCTGTACTCAATTTTAAAGTTACTATTTTAAAGTTCGGAAATCCGACTCTATACCCCGCCAAGCATAAGCGATTTACTCATATATCTCTATCTTTAGAGGTTGATGATTTTAGCAAGTGCTATAATCTGAATTAGTCATGCATGTACTGGCGATTGCCTTTCTACATACAGGCTTATTAACAAGGTGGCATACTCACTAATCAGCTACAGGTACTAGCAACGATTTATCGTTATTCCTGGGGTTGTTTACGTCCCTGCTTACCTCATATATATCAAGACTATTGTCTTCGAGCGGAAACAGAAGGTTCTCTAGACTTTCTTCAGTATCGTTTGATGGCTTAATCCAGTCTTCTTCATCTTCTGGGTGTAAGATAACTGGTTCACGATTGTGTATTGAACTCATTTCTTTGTTTGGTTCAGTGGTCATTATTGAGTAAGTTTTAATTACCTGACCATCTTTACCTTTCCAGGTGTCCCAAATACCAGCAAAGGAATATAAGTCTATATGTTTAGGATGAATAAAGAATGGTACTTTACCAGTCGTAATAGTCTTCCATTCATAAAAACCAGTGGCAGGTATTAGACACCGTTGATTTAACACTGTACGTTTCCAGAAGCCTCCAAATGCTTTTTCCGCCCTAGTGTTAATTAGTTCTTTAACTAAATCTTTACCCAGCATCCGAGGAATCCCCCAACGCATCAATTCAATGTGACGTTTGCCAGTTTCGTCTTCAGTAATAACTGGCATGACTTGTGATGGAGCAACGTTATAGTTTGGCCGTGAGTCTTTAACCTTTGTGGCCGCGTTGTAACGCTTAGCAATATCATCGGCTTGTTTGTCTAGGGTATAGCGTCCGCACATATTAATAGTTTAATTCTAGGAGTATAAAAATGGAACTGTTACTAAACAATAGTGAGCCATTAATAATGCATATCGACTTAAATAGTTGTTACGCTATTATTGAACAACAGGCTAATCGTTTGATACGCAACAAGCCAGTGGGTGTAGCAGCTTACGACTCACCTGGTGGTTTTATTATTGCTAGTTCATACGAAGCAAGACGTTTGGGTATAAAACTTATGCGAGTTCGTGAGGCTAGAGAAATTTGTCCAGACATTATAATACTTACTCCAGACCCAGATAAATACTTTGATGCCCATAGACGATTTAGAGCCGTTTTAGAGAGATATACCAACGAAGTAACACCTAAGTCGATTGACGAGTTTGTGGTCGATTTTAAAGGCTCCCAAGCTGTACAAAGAGGACAAAGCTTGGTTGAGGTGGGTTATCAGATAAAAAAGGATATTAAAGAGTCGTTGGGTGAATATGTCACTGTAAATATAGGTATAGGTCCTAATAGATTCTTAGCTAAAATAGCAGCTGGAATGGACAAACCAGATGGTCTGGATGTAATTACAGCTAAAGATATCTACAATCTCTATGGACAGTTGGACCTTATAGACCTACCTGGTATTAACTACCGATATAAGGCTCGTCTGAATCTGCAGAACATATTTACTCCACTAGAATTCTTAGAAGCCCCCATGTTTAAACTAAAGAAAGCCGTCTTTAAAAGTATTGTAGGTTATTATTGGTACTTACGTCTAAGAGGCTATGAAGTTGATTCAGTAAAGTTTGCAACTAAGAGCTTTGGAAACGACTATGCTGTCGGCAACAAAACAGATAACCGTGAAGAAATATCACGGCTTATCATGAAGCTGTGCGAAAAGACGGGAAGACGATTACGTATGCACGATTACCAAGCTCAAGGTGCCTTTTTAGGATTAGGTTTTGAGAATCATACCTGGTGGGGTAAAGGTCAGAGGACTAAAGGAATGCTCTATTCAACTCAAGAAATATACTTACACATGATGCGCTTGTTTAGGTTGGTAGCTATACCAGCACGGGTAACTCATATAAATATTGCAGTGTATGACCTAGTACCTGCTACACCTATACAAGTAGGTTTATTTGATGGTACTAGACTAGATTCCAGGTCACTTGCTTATGCAGCAGACAAAATAAACGATAAGTACGGAGAATTCACTGTTATACCTGCAACAATGGCTAATATGGAAGATGTAATTATTAAACGTGTGCCATTTGGGAGTGTAAGGGATATATAAAATACTTCCACACCTGCTCAGTTAAGATCCGCCATATTGGTTATACTTCAAATTTGCTATCATATTTTTATTCATGAATAAAAATTCAAACCAAGCTATCTTACTTGTCGGAGTAGTACTGATCATAGGTACACATTTTTATCAAAGTCGTAACAATAATTTTATTATGGCTTTGGTTGTGACAGGATACTTAGTGGGTCTTGTTCTATTTATAGTCGGAGTGGTGGGACTATTTAAAAGTCGCCAACGTAAATAGTTCGGAAATCCGACTCTATACCCCGCCAAGTATAAGCACTATATAAACGAGGCAGAAATGTCTCTTTTTGTTATGATAAAGTCATGCTCAACAATCCTGAGAAACTATCCAGCTTTTCAATAGGTGAACAGCCAAATTCTGTTAAGTATGTTGAGACCCAACAAGTCAAAGATGGAGTTGAGTGTGATGTTTATACCTTTGAGGATGATAACACTCGCGACCTGGCTATTGTTCGAGTAGCTGGCGGCTTCAAGACACCACTTCAGCGGGTCCTAAAAGGCGACAAAACCATAGAGGGGTTTCTAGATGGTAAAGCCGCTCTTACTGTAGTCTCAAAAGACGGCCGCTCGCAAAAGTATACATTTGAGTCAGAAGAAGACAAAGGTAAAGAAGTCGATGTATCTGTCGGCCAGACCATGCAGTGGTCAGCAGACGAAACAACTGGACTTGTCTTCTACGAAATTTGTGAACCATCTTATGAAGATGGTAGATTTGAAATCCTTCCTGAGTAATAGTTCCACATCCACTCCGATAAGGTCCGCCAAGCATAAGCTTTTTATATTATTAAACTTGCAATAACTGCTGATACATAATGTTATACTTTAGCCATGAGCGAGGACGAGTTTACTAAATTATTCAAACATATGAATAAGCGCTTTGATAATGTGGATGATGGTTTTAGAAAAGTCCATCGGCAAATTAGTAACCTACATAAGTCTGTAGATGCTTATGCTAAGCAAACTGAAACCTATATGCAAGAAATGTTATCTTTAGGTCACAAAGTCGACAGACTGGAACAATGGATTTTGAAAGTTGCTGAGGCAACAGGCGTAAAACTTAGTACTTAACCGTTCGGAAATCCGACTCTATGCCCCGCCAAAGTTGACTAATTAGTCTTGTTATTGTTATATAAGACTTATGGACAGTCCGTCTGATGTTTTAAGATGCCCTACAACAGGTGAAGTCTGTCAATATTTTAAGGCTTGTCTTGCTCAACGTTCTCTTTTAGAAGATGGTGAGTTTCGGCCAGATTCTGAAGACATGGATAATATACCAGAGGGCGTGCGAATAATCTTAGAGGATGATTTTTGCCTAACCTTATTGGTTGATAAACTATGGCTGCTGGCTGGCTCTGAAGCGGATGCCGACACAAAAGATGTGGCGAGAGAACTAGCAGACTCACTTATAGAAACTAGAAGTGATTCGCCAAGTTAAGCTTAGGCCTCTATAAAAGTTCCAGACCTCTTCTGTTATGGTCCGCCAAGCATAAGCATTTTGAATTAACTATTCTTGTCGTGATTACTGGTTGTTGGGTTTAATAAGTTGTCAACAAAATGTTCGGCGCGATCGTATAACCCAGGTCTTTTGGACTTTTCTTGCTTGATGGTTTTGTGTAACTTGTGCATCGCAGGATGAACTTCGAGCCTGCCTAACAACTGCTTAAACTCTTCGTCAAGGTCAGATAGTTCATCGTCGGTTAGTTCCTCGAGGCCAATAAATGTATCCCTAGCTTTCTTATCAGCTATAATCAGCTCATTAAGCTTTAATTGAACGGCTCTACTGTCTCGATTTTGAGTATTTTGAATGGAAAATACCATCAGGAATATAACCACATCGGTGATAGTTGCTATAGCTATCAGCCAAGTATTTGAGAAATGAAAGTACGGACCGCTAATTAGCCACACCATGATACCAATAACGGCCAGAAGAAAAGCCATTGTCGAACCTGAAAGTTCCGAGATTTTATTTGATATATTGTGAAATTTATTACTCATGAAATTTTGGATTTATAGCATCTTTAGTATAACTTAAGCGGTTCGGAAATCCGACTCTATGCCTCGCCAAGCATAAGCACTTAGCGAAAATTGTTTCTTATATTGTTCTTGTTTGTCTGTATAAGTTCCATGTGTATTCGGGTATAATCGGTATATAAATAAGGGTTAGAGCATGGGTTTATTCAGCAAGTTGAAGAGTAGTATCAATGGGGGTGTTCAGGTTCATGTTCAGGCGCCAAGCTCAGTTCTATCGAACCAAGCTATCCCAGTTGCGGTCAATATAACTTCTGAAAGTACTCAAACAATTAATAGCGTCAAAGCAGAAATTAAAGCAGTAGCACGAGAACAAGGTTTGGCAATGGGTAGAGGCTCAGGAGTTGGGGTGCAAGAAAATCGTACTATGGCCCAAACCGTAGCCCAAGCCGAGAGCCGAGAACAATTTACAATTAGTCCTGGAGAAACTAAAACTATTAACTTGCAGCTATATCTAAATGGGGGCGTAGCTGGCGGTACGCCATTTGGTCAAATGCCTAACTTGGGCGGAGTATTGCAATCAGTAGTTTCAATGGCCCAAACCTTCGAACATGTTAACTACACATATACCGTGCACGGTTCGGTTGACGTTCAGGGCCACAACCTTAATCCTAGTGACAAGCAGGCTATACAAATACTACCTTCTAGCGAAAGTGCTCAGGCACCTCAACAGCCCCAAATTGAAAACCTTCAAACTCAAAATCAGATACCCACTGTTCAACCAACACCTCCGATTGCTGAGTTACAGCCCGAAGCTCACTCTAGTCTACCTACTGACTCTACTACCGCCGGCCCATCGAAGTAATAGTTCCACAGCTGCTCTGTTAAGGTCCATAACTATTGACTTTATGAAAGAGCTTAACCCTAGTCGATACGAACCTGATGCTGAAAAACGACTAACTACTTTTATTGATATGCACTCTCAACTTTCGGAAACTGGAGATCAGAAAGATATTGCTATGTATATACAGGGTGGTGAAACGGAAGCTATAAAGGCAGATATACTAATGAACTTAGAGCTAGTCGAACTTGATCCCGCTATTCAGTGTGATAATGTTGTGGCAACGCGTGGATTACTAGACTAACTTAGACAAAGCTAGTTACATACCTACCTTGCTAGAGTATCTCAAGCATAAGCGTAATCATTTGCTATGATGTAGCCATGGAACAGGATTTTTTATTTCAAGCAGATAGTCCTGAACAAGCTGTTGAGCAAATGCTGCTTCTAGGTGAAACCCGACAGGTAGCCCAGACAATATATACCAGGACTGCTCCTGGCGCACTTGCCGTATAGCTAGAAAATAATTTTATACATAATCATTACATTTGAGCTTGATCTTAGTTTTTATAACGTGTATTGTTTGCTCTAAATGAGTGAGGCTACAAAATCCCAGTTTTGGAGTGACTTTGATGGTACTGCTGTTGAAGATCTCAATAACAAGAATCCTTTGCATTGGCGAAGAAATGTACTAAAAACTAGGCTAAAGGGATTGGCTGGTTACGTTGAGTTTTTACAAGGAATCCAACACCAAGGCGTAGAAGTAGCTGGTATTGTTTCTCGACGCCCAGATATTGCAATTCGTAGAAATGCCACAGCCCGCTCAATTGCTGAACTTGGTCTGGGAGATTTTTTCCGGCATCCTGAACAAATTGTATTAACCGGTAGCGAACAAGGCAAAGCCGATCATGTTGTTAAACAAAGCCGAGATGTAAATATCGGAATAATTGACGATAAACCACATCGTATTGGTCCTGCCCTGTTAGGTGCGTTACTAAGAGAATCAGACAAATCAAATGGAAATCATAAGCTATCACTAGGCGTGGTTAATCATGAACACAGCTGGGAGCAAACTGTCAGTTTCCTAAATGACGTGGATGAGTCGAGTCTTGAAGTATCTATCTCAGAAAAGTTAGGTAGCTATGCAACTTTAACTAGTCAATCTGATTTTAGGTTTAGATTTACCATAGTCCAGCTAGATCCGTACAGTTTAGAGTCTGGTAAAAGTTTCGCGGAACATATAAACAACCTGTAATCACTTATTTGGCCATTGTTAATTAAATCAAACTAAGTCAATAAACTTGACTTTTTTTAATTTAAATTATATAATTAAGTTATTATGGCTCAAGAAAATCCTAAATATCTAAAGCTTGATGGCAGACTACAAGTAGACACAACTTATCGGGCTTTGGCCTCAACTGGGTTGAACCCAGAAGTTGAAATGAAATTAGAAACTGTGCTCAACAAACATGATTCTATGCCGCACTCGGCCGATGGATATCCTGTCTTGGAAGTAAACTTACTAAATGATGAAGCAGTTGTTGCAGATATTCAAATGAGCTTAGAACTACTTGCTGAAGACCCTGTTGCTGAACAAGACTCACGACACGCAGCCCGCGGTTTACTTGAGATAATGCAAAAGCAATAATTTATATCCTTTAGGTAGACTAACTTCTTATGTTAATGTATTGTTAATTTATGTCGGGTTTAGCTGAAGTTAAACCAGAACGAGAAGCTTTTTTTCACGATACTGCTGAAATCCTTAGGCGTGGTTTTGTTTTAGTTTCGACAGATTTGGGTGAGATGTTGCCAAGTTATGGGTATGAGCCAGATTATGCCACAACCATAATGTCCAGTAAAATCGGCAGTAAAATTTTGACTGAATGTGGAGTTCAGCTTGGCATTGAGATTTATAGGGGTCGTAGTTTATTCCTCGATAGTAATTTAGATCCAGAAAAAACCGAAGTTAAGGATGTTAAGAGACAAATTGATATAAAATTGAGTGAAGTAGCTATAGAAAGGCTTCAACAAATCAGAAATAGAAATAATTCGTCTTCGGAATAATAGTTTGCGATAGTGAAAACTACTTTATTATAGATCTACTATAAATTAACGTACTTGCCTATCCAAGAATAATAAATTATTGACCGACTATAGCCTTTGTGCTTAAATTTATCGGCAGGATAATAAACAAAAATGACAAATAGAATAGATTCCCAGAAATTTATAAAATGGCTGCAGCTAGTTGAAAGCTTAGGTTTAAACTTTAGTTTATATATTGGTCTTATAAAGCCAAAAGTAATAATGGCAACTAAAAGTAGTAACGATCAGCGTACTTATTAAAACAGCTTAGCTGACTAGTAATTGCCTTAAACTCTCTTTGCGGTTGGTTCTAAAACACTAGAAATAAAAGCTATAAGCAGTAGTAAGCTTATGGTTATAAAAATATTATAGTGTAGTATTTGTTGTATGAAATCAAATTTAAGCAAAGACCAGAAAAAACTTATTAAGAAAATGATACTAGTATTCACATTATCGATATTGAGTGGAATATTACTGTTTCACCTGTTATATGCCAGTTATTCGGTAGACGTCAACAATGTTTGTCGCTGGAACAAAGGTAATATTAGCTTACATTCAAATGGACTTAAAAAAATGAAATCGTTGAACGTCTTAAGGTCTGGCCAAAAGGCTTTTATACAAGATGCAGTCAAAAACCAGCTTTGTGTATATAAAGCTGACAAGCTTTACTAGATTTGTCGTTAGTTTATAAGAATTGCTGTAAGTGAGTCTAATTCTAGGCAAACGTCATAACCCTATAAACAGTCGAGTTTTTTCTTTATCTTTAACTGGGTTTAGGTAGTAGTTAATGTCTTTAAGACTAAAGGTTATATGTGCCGCCCTAACCTTTTGATCTTGGAATTCTATTGTTTTAACAATTTCCAAGGTAAAGCCGGTGTTAATAATGTCCGATACCTGTCCCGGTTTTAACTGAAATAGAGTTTGAGTTACCTGAGCGGCTAAATCCCTATTAGTTTTATCGATTAAAAAGCCGTATTCACCGCCGGTAGCGGCACTAGCTTTGTCTTCAGAGTATTTTTTGGCCATGTCCTCAAATTTTGCTCCAGCAACTAGTTCAGCGCTGGCCGCCTGAGCCTTAGCTAAAGTAGTTTTATCCAGTGTAGCTACTAGTTTCTGAGCCAGCATTTCTTGCTTGAGGCTACGTTTAAAATCATTTAAGCTCCAGCCAAAATTCTCTTTTAAAACGTCTTCAAAGCCTTTCTCATTAGATCCCAGCCGGTTTTGGCTACGCACTAAGGTTATTTCATCATTAAGTTCGCGGTCACTTATAGATACATTATTCTTGGCAGCTAATTGTTTAACATAAGCATCGTTAACTACCTTTTGTAATGCCCGTCGCTCGTAATCTGCAAGTTGCTGCTTGCCTACTACACTGCTAAAATCTACTTTTTGTTGGGTTTCGTAGTAGTGAACGTAGTGCCTAAGTTCAAATAAATAATTCTCATAAGCTACAAAATTACCGCCAACTTTTGCAAATGGGAAAGGAATAACTTTGGTAACACCGTATAAAAATCCGGAGTTAGTCTTGAAATGATAAAGAGCTAAAGTACAGTAGGTGAAAAAACTAATTACAGCTGCTAAAAACAGACCAGTGGTAATCAGAACAATCTTGTGTTTGGAGTGTTGCAGTGGGTAAATATACTTACGGGCTCGAGATAATACTTTGTCACGGTGCTCTGCTACTGTCTCATTAGTGATACGCGGAGTCTCACTATCATCTAGGGTAGGTTCAGCCGGTATAATCGGTTTAAGCCGCTCTTTACTCTTGCCAATTAAATTCCTAATTTTCGGTTTCTTCATTAACTTCCTTGCCAGATGGTAAATTACTGGCGGTTATGCCTTGATCACGCAAAATATTTAATATCTTCTTTTGAATACGGGATGGGTGATGAACTTCGTGTATCACCAAATCGCCTACATAAGTTTGTATCATTATTGTACCAAACCCTAGCAGCGTTTCTTGTACTCCAGATACCTGATAATTTACCATTTGAATTTGGCTAAGTGTCAGATCAACTACGGTTTTATGAAACAAGCCTTTTTGAGTAATTTGAATTAATCGCTGATCAGTAACAATAAATACGCTATAAAACCAACTAATCCAAAACGGGAATAATATTAGCCCCCAAAGTGTAACGCCAATTGCCAAGCCAGCAAAAAACCAACCTAAACCAAAATCTGGATGAATAGCAGCTGGTAATACGCCTAGTAATGGAGCAAAGGCTCCAATTACTAACCCCTTGCGCATAACAATCGGGTGTTTGCGGAATACAAACAGAACTTCCTCATCTTCAAACTGATCATCAAAGTATTTATTTGTTTGAGTTTTTTTAGGCATGAGATTATTGTAATGGTTTTAGGTGTAAGGTTCCAGGTGTTAGAATAACAACTCAAGGGGCCCGGTAGTTCAATGGATAGAACACCACCGTCCTAAGGTGGGTGTTGGGGGTTCGACTCCCTCCCGGGTCACCAAGAATTTTAGAGAATTATTCTAAGCGATCTAGTATTCCCTAACTTATTCTGGTTTAATTCATTAACATTAGGATAATAAATGCTTAGAAATCAAAAAGGTGCTAGTTTGCCCAGTGGAATAATCTTTATTCTTATCATTGGGGCAACTGCTTTCGGAGTTTACTATATTTATCAACTAATGGTTAATAAATCGACCACTACATCTACTCAAAACCAAACCGAGCAAACTACTCAAACTCAAAATATTGGTAATAAAGTTTATAAACAGTCCTGTACGACTAACCCTGATTTGTCAGTGCAATGCGGTCGTTGATTTAACGAATTATTTTGCTAGTTTCTTTCGTAAGCTTCGTAAATATGAATATATTCTGATTTATCGTATTCAAATAGTTCGTTATCCTTGAAGAAGCGAGCTACTTCCGTTTGCCCGTTGGCTGGGCTATCGGAAGCATGGATTAGATTTCTACCTGTACCGATCGCAAAATCACCCCTTATAGTTCCGGCTCTAGCCTGCCGTGGATTGGTGGCACCGACAATTAAACGGACAGATTCGACGCACTCATAACCTTCCCAGGCCATAACCACAACCGGTGAACTTTTCATAAAATCTTCTAAATCAGAATAAAAAGGTTTTTCAATATGTTCGGCATAATGTGCTTGCAATAGAGGACTATCTAGTCCCATCATTTTGATACCTACCAGTTTTAGGCCTTTACTTTCTAAGCGTCTAATAATTTCACCAACTAAACCACGTTGCAATGCATCTGGTTTAGCAATAATTAGTGTACGTTCCATGTATATCCTTCTATTATTAACATCTATTTTAACAGATACAAGGGTCAGTCCCTAGTCTTACATTAGACCCAGAGCTAAAGTAATTACTTATGGCTTAAGTTTGTATTCACTGGGGACTTTAGTTGCAGTGTCGTACAATATAGTTATGTTACTTGAAAAAGCTAAAACTGAATTTTTAGAATATTTGGAAATAGAGCAAAACCGCTCCCAAAAAACTATTGCTAATTATGATCATTACCTAACTCGGTTAATTGATTTTGCCGGTAATATAGAAGTTAAAGACATTGACTCGGAGCTAATTCGTAAGTGGCGGCTTTGGTTAAACCGTTTAGGCACTAATGTTAGTGATGAACTTCAGAAATCAACTCAAAATTATCACTTGATTGCCCTTCGCAGTTTTTTAAAATACTGCTCCAAATTGGATTTACCGGCTTTGGCGCCCAATAAAATTGAGCTAGCTCGTACCGTACGTAAACAAGTGACTTTTTTAACACCTGAAGAACTAGAACGTTTGTTTGCGCAAGCTGATATAAATAAACCCTCAGGTCTACGTGATCGGGCTATTTTAGAACTGCTCTTTAGCAGTGGGTTAAGGGTTTCGGAACTGGTGGGTTTGGACCGTGACCATATTAATTTAAAACGTCGTGAGTTTACGGTTCGCGGTAAGGGGCAAAAAGATCGGCCAATATTTATCAGTGAGGCGGCCGTTGATTGGTTGCAAAAATATTTAGCTAGCCGAAAGGATAACACTCGTCCATTATTTGTACGCTATAGTGGCTCTAAGCAAGTAGACTTAAGTGGTAATTTTCATCGGCTTACCGCCCGCAGTGTTCAGCGCATGGTTAAACGATATGCCCTACTTGCTGGAATTACTAAACACGTCTCACCCCATACCTTACGCCATTCCTACGCAACAGATTTATTAATGAATGGAGCCGATTTGAGATCAGTCCAAGCCTTACTTGGCCATAGTAATATTTCAACCACTCAAATCTATACTCATGTTACTGATCCGCACTTAAAAGCTGTGCATCAAAAGTTTCATAGAACTAATTATTAATTAATATTTTAACAATGTGATTGGGTAGAACCTGGTGCCACTTCATAGAGCTTGCATATACTACTACTTTCATCAACTGCATTGTTGCTCAAAGCGAAACTCGGTTGGGTGGAAATGCGAGCTTGTAAACGTCTAACAACATCTGCCGATTTACCAGTAACATCAACCTTTTCTTGTCCTCCGTCTATGCTTAATAAGGTGCCGCCGCTTAGAGCTTGGACAGTCACAGATGATGAACGGTAAATTGAAGACAATCGTACAAAGATATGGGCGGGGGCCAGACCAGGCCTTGCCGTAAATGATACTAAAACGTTGCAGAAACGCGGAAAATCTGCGACATTACATTTTCCACTAATTACTTGTCCGGTATTAGAAGCACTGGGGTCAAAATCTACTATATTGGCTACTCCAGATCCTTCCCGAGGGTACAAATACAGCGTCATGGTTTGTTTATTTAAATCCTGATAATTAAAATTTGCCGGTAACCCATAATTGCTAGCCGGGTTTCCATCAAAAGCTGTTATGTCGACTCTAAGTACCCCGGTTGCAGTGTTTACACCTGTTGTATCAAGCCATTTATCTACTGGGGGAAATATCAGTGGATCAGTGATACTACGGAATAACCCATTTTGGGTGTTTTGCCAGCTAATATTTAACTTAGATAGTGGTGTAGAAAGTTTAGTTACGGGGTCAAAAGTCTTAAGATCAGCGAAAGCTACATGATCTAAATCAATTGAACCATATTGCAAGGAAGTCGGTCTCTGGTCAATTAATATACAGCTGTAACCACTGCTAGCCGAGATTCCGCCCAAATCATCGCGTAATGCTGCAGATAGAGCGTTGGAAGATAACAGAAAACTCAAATCTGAGCTGGTACTAATATGTGTGGGGCCTATTAGACCAGGATGATAACCTGAACATTGATCATTAGAAACATTGAAACCATGATTAATAATGGCGTTTTTTGTATCGTTAATACCAGATTCTGCAGCGTAATAGGCTTGGCTACTGAGTTCCTTATCTAGTACTTGACGTTGTTCACGCCGAGAAATTTGGGCCATGGCAATGGTAATCATTGCAATAACGATAATCATAATTAAAGTAACAGTAAACGCCACAATGCCAGATTGATTTCGGTTCAGATTATGAATTTTTGATTTCATATTTACAATAACCTCCTGTAAATTGATGTATCAAACTTGGATATACCACAAAATTCCCCCCCAAGCGTAATTAACTGGCAACTATCAATATTATTATCTGCCATACTAGAGCTGCGAATTATAAATTTTTCGTTACCAAAGAATAGTTCTAGGTTAACGATATATAGTCTATTATTTGTCGGACTTTGGCTTATACTTAGTGATTTAATACCATGGGCTCTTTTTATTAAATCAGAGTAGGAGTTAACGTCCCTAGAGAATGTGCTAGGTTCGTAGGGTGATGGATAGAAGGTTGTACCATCGAAGTCCGGATTTCCTCCTATGGGAGCAGTTAAATTAGCAGGTGGGCATAGGCCAGTAGGATCATCGGTTAAAACATCCTTCCATAGCACGTGACGTATTGTATGGTTTGTATGATCATAAGGAGGTCCGACTATATTATCGGTTAAACCCTCTGTCCAGGTAAAACGAGTACTTCCAATACAAAGCGTTTTAAGAATTAAAGTGGGTTGTAAACCATGAGCACCAGGACTTGGCCATGGATTTCCACCGTTACCTAACACTATTTTTTCTCCACTAAGTTGGATTGGCAGTGTAATTTGATCAATAAATAATCTAGCATCGGATTGTACTTCACTACTCCAGACTGCTTTATTTAAATACTGGCTAATATATATAGCTGTTGCGCCTATAAAAAAAATTAAAAATGTGCAAATTGTACTGGCAATCATCAGTTCAATAATTGTAAATCCAGCTTGATAATTTTTTTCTGGCAGGTTTGAGCTAATGGTAGTTGGTTTCTCCAGTTTACTCATGGGTGTAGCCTATACATATCAGTGATAACCCCGTAGCCCCTGGCATTGGCTTCAGGTCCAAGTAAACTACTGTTGATGCCAATAGCATAAAATTCGTTATCTGGGTTATGGCCGTGATCAGGGTCATAATAAAGTAACGCTCGGTAGAGAGGATTTGAAGATCGACATTGAGCATCCGATGAAGAAGATAGTTGAGTATTTAGAGTAGCATTATTGTAAACAGATATTGACAGATCAGATTGGATACAAAAGGCTAAGACATTACCTGCAGTGTTATTAAATTTGAAACAACGGTTTGCCACCCATCCGTTTGAAGTACAATCGGAATCTCCTACTGATTTTGCTTTAGTAGGTGCGACTGCTTGGAGACGTTCTAATTGTTCTTCAACTAGTTTTAATAACTCCTGGCGTTCTTCGGCATCACGTACTTGAATTAAGTTACGTCTGGCAATTCCGTAACTAAGACCTAGAGCTAAGCTAGCAATAGCTAAACAGATTAGTACTTCTACGATCGTATCACCTATTTGATTTAGTGCATGATATATATTTTTCATGAGCAAGATGCCTTTATAGTGGAAGAGCGATCGCCTGTTAAGGCATCGCTAATAAATTGTGGAGATTGAGCAATGACAACATGGGCCTCAGCTAGACCACCGTTATTACCGCTTCCAGTCAATAACATACCGACCGGAGTGTCATTATTAGTTTTAAAACATACCCCGAAATAGCCTTGATTGATATATGGGCTTGTGAGCTTTAATTGAGTTTTAATCGCATTGTTAGTATCACTATCAGTTCCGGTTGATATATCAGGTGCAGGGCCACCGGGTATACGTAGCGGCATAAGATAAACAAAACCAGAACCTACTACATTTCCGGTAACTGATCCCGGAAAAGATAAGAATATTCCGAGTGAATTAGTGGGATAAGTATTTGCTACGTTACACTGATTAGGAAAAGGGTGGCAGAGCTGATGTGGTTGCCACCCCATATATATCGGTTTCATAGTATTTAAGCTAATTGTTTGGTCTAGTAGCGGAACAGCTACGGGTTTGGCATCGGTAAAATTAGTGACATCTTGATTCATCGAATTTTGCCTCAGGCCAACAACTGTGATAACTCTCATAGAATTTCTATTTGCACTAAACTGAATTACTTTACCTAAAAAAATACAGTCTTGATTGGTGCCTTGAGTATTGCTGCCAGGTTGAGGTTGTGGATCACCAAAAGCATTTATTTTACATATAAGATTATTTTTACTGGGAAAATAACTTTTGGAAACATCTCCGATAACACTGTTAATACTAGTCTCTAGATCACGGGCATCTTGAGTTAATTCAACTTGGGCCTGTTTACCATTAGTAATATTAAGCGCAACAACAAGTAGCACCCCACTAACAGCTAGAAAAATCATAGTTTCCACGATAGTAAAACCACCGGGTACTTTTACCCCGCTCATGGGCTTAAGTATAGCATAAGCACGTTTGATAAAGTACTGAATTTGCGATGATTTGATCTGTCAAGAAAAATAATTACAGCTTTATCTTGCATTAAGAAATAAGTAGCTTGCGCTTGTACCAAGCTATTAAGCTACTGCCCACCAGTTTAATGATAATGCCCGCTATTATTAGGAATGGCCCAAACGGAACTTTAGATTGAACTTTAATCTTTTTATTCATCACCATTGGGATAGTAATAATACTGCCAAGCACTGAGGCAATAAAAATTATTGCTATAGCTTGCAAAGATCCACCGCCGATTATTCCCAGTAAAAACCCAAGTTTAACATCTCCACCGCCAATCCACATGCCTTTGGATATCGCAAATATTGCATAAAATATACCGCTAATTATAAGTCCACCTAGTAATGGATTGTATATACGAGCGATATCATGTCGCGCAATCCCACTGATTAAGATTTGAGCTATTGCCACAATTATAAGCAGATAAACAATTTTATTTGGTAATAACATCCAGCGTAAGTCATACACTAGCAGAATCACTAATCCAAGCAACAGAATTAGCCAAATAATCAACTCAAACCAATCAATTGACCCACTTAAACTGGACCAAGTTAAATAAGAAACCGTAAACAGACCGGCTGTAGCTAATTCTACTATTGGGTATTGGGCTGAAATTGGTTTATAACAGTATCGACATTTACGACCGAGGCTAATCCAGCTAACCAATGGTATTAAATCATACCATACAAGCGTATGTTGACAATTTGGGCACATGGAGCGACCTTTTAAAATCGATAGTCTACCGTGTTTAATTTTAGTTGTATTTTTTGATCTATTCTCTGCTTGCTGATGCAACCGATATATAACCGCATTGGCAAAGCTGCCAAACACTAAACCAACAATAATAATTACCAATAGCATTTATATATAATACCAGTTACTGCCAAAATAAAAGATAGAGCCCAAAGGCTCTATCTTTTTTTAGATTATCTTAACCTTTAAATATCGACACACAATTTAGCGCCGCCAGGAGTGGCTATGCCAGCTTGTTCGTTCGTATATAGAAGTGCCATCTGTCGATCAGTACCCTGTGTCGCAGTACCGTCTATTGGATCAACACATTTTCCACCTGTTACAAGTTTGACTTTGGTTATATCATTTAAATTAGCTGTGACTCCTGCTCCAGCCGCAGCAAGTACCAAATTGGCATGCTTAGCCGCAACACTGTTTAAGTCTAGCTGAGCAAGATGACCCGCAGAATCTGCGATTGTATCACGCGCGGCAGCATTCGCTGGTAATGCACCGTTATGATTGCTGACCCATTCGGTTGCCACGCCACCAACTCGTGATACATCTTGTTTACGCGATGTATTACGCTGGTTGCGCTGTAAGGCAGGCACTGCCAAGAAGACGATCAAAAGGATCAGTCCGGCAATTGCCAACACGATCAGTACTTCGATAATCGTGAAGCCTTTATTAGATTTTCTTAATTTAGATAGCATTTAACTATGCCCCCCTTGTAAGTTGTTATTTTTCATCATACTAAGGATATTATTATGCTTGTGTTTAAATTGCAAGTCTTTTAATGGCCCCTAGTGGATAAAATCTTTACCAGCCAGTCCATAGATTGGTAATAATATTGCCGCAACAATGATCAAAGCCACAATTCCTAGTACGATCATTAGTACAGGTTCAATGATTGTTTGGACAGCTTTTATCTGATTATCTACCTCTTTTTCATAATAGTCGGCTACTTTAGCTAACATGTCTTCCATGGCGCCGGATTGCTCGCCTATTTTTAGCATGCTGGGGACTAACTCCAAGAAATTTTTGTCATGGGTGATTGCGTCAGATAAGGCCACACCGCCCTTTACTTTTTCGGAAGCTTTTTTAATTGATGCCTCTATATGGACATTATTTATTGCTTTGGATGTAATATCCAGTACTTGAAGTAATGGCACACCGCTGGCAATTAAAGTATTGGCCGTGCGAGCAAATCTTGCCATATACATTTTCATAAATAGTGGTCCGATTGGCCAAGCTTTCATCTTAATCTTATCAACTACTTGCTTGCCACCAAGCGTACGAGCCCAGCGGGAGGTAAAGAAACCAAGTACACCAATACCTATTATTATTATCCACCAATACTTACTAATTAAATGTGAAAATACTAATAACACTCGAGTCAAAAGCGGCAGACTTACTCCAGGGATACCCTTATATAGGTTTTCTACTTGAGGTAAGACTTTTAAAACCATAAATAGTACAACTGCCACCATTACAAAAATAACAACTGCTGGATAGATTAAAGCTCCACGGACTTTACTAAGTATTTCAGCGTCTTTTTCCTGTTGATCTGCTAAGCGGGCCAAGGCTTTATCCAATGTACCGGAAACTTCCCCAGCTCCAATCAGTCCAACGAAAATCTCATTAAAAACATTCGGATGTTTGGAAAGCGCAATTGAAAAGGCTGATCCACCCTCGATGTCATTAATTACTTGGTTAATTACGACTTTAAAAGATTTATTAGTAATTTGGTTTGAGACACTACGTAAACTTTGGACTAAAGGTAAGCCAGCATTTATTAAAGTAGATAATTGCCTTGAAAAAAGTATTTTATCTTTGGTTGTAATACGATTTTTTATTTTACTAAAGACACCACCAGTATTTTTATATACTTTGATATTAATAACCGATAGACCTTGGCCCCTAAGAATCTTTGCAGCACTTTGTTCACTGTCAGCTTGAACTACTGATTGCACCTTTTTACCGCTTGTGGCTTCTCGGGCGGTATATTTATAGGTCAACATCGTACTTCTCCATTTTGTTTTGGACTAAGCAATCACATTTTAGGTCTGGACTTTGTCCGGTCATTCTAACCTCTCATCAATCGTTCGAACTCTTCTAGATCAACTGCTACCATACGGGCTTCATCATAGCTAATGGTGCCGCTGTGGACCATGGTAACTAAAGTTTTATCCATCGACTGCATACCATGCTCAGAACCAGTTTGAATTACTGCTTCCAACTGATGAGTTTTACCTTCTCGAATAATGTTGCGTACAGCCGGTGTAGCAACTAATATTTCAGCAGCTGCAATTCGACCACCTCCAATGGCGGGGATAAGTCGCTGCGCACAAATTGCCATCAAAATATTGGCAAGTTGGGCTTTAATTTGAGGCTGTTGGTGTGGTGGGAAAACGTCTACCATTCGGTCAATACTTTGACTTGCAGAGTTGGTATGTAGAGTCGCCAAAACTAAATGGCCAGTTTCAGCGATCGTAATAGCTGAAGATATGGTTTCAAGATCTCGCATCTCTCCAATCAATACAACATCTGGGTCCTCACGCAAACTGGACCTCAAAGCCGCACTGAATGAATAAGTATCGTAATGAACTTCGCGTTGTACAATAATCGATTTTTTGGATTTATGAGTGTATTCTATTGGATCTTCGATAGTAATAATATGCGATGCTCGCTCATTATTTATTCGGCTAATAAGGCCCGCCAGAGTGGTTGACTTTCCGGAGCCAGTTGGCCCGGTAACTAGTACTAAGCCTCGAGGGTAATCAGCAAATTTATTGACTACAGCTGGTAGTCCCAATTCCTCAATACCACGTATTTCATTAGGTATTAAGCGTAGAGCTGCCGCTAAATTACCGCGTTCATGAAAGGCATTAACTCTAAACCTTCCCAGGTCACCAAATGCAAAACTAAAATCAAATTCTTTATCTTTTAATAGAATTTGTTTTTGATCTTCATCTAATATACTGAAAATTAAGGTTTCCAGAGTTTCTTCATCCAATGGTTCGGCTGCCGTAACTGGCAACAATGCACCGTCAACTCTAATCATTGGCGGCAAGCCTACTTGCAAGTGAAGATCAGAACCTTTCTTTTTGACGACTTCTTCTAACAAAAGTTCAATTCGTACACCTTGTCCTGCCATAATTCCCCCTTAAGTGGTTTCCGCTACTGCCACACGGTTAATTTCAATTAGTGAAGACATCCCCGATAAGGCTTTAAGATAACCGTCTTGACGCATTGTAATCATACCTTGTGATTGGGCGGCTTTTTGGATTTCACCGCTAGTTGCTTGTTTTAGAATAAGATCTTGAATCTTTTCTGACACATTAAATGCCTCATATAATCCTACTCGCCCTTTGTAACCCCCAGGATTATCGGGACTGTTCTGGCCCTTATATAAAGTATAAGCGTTTTGGCTTTTGAGTGGCAAGTTTTCAAAGCCTAAATCTTCGCCAACCGATTTTTGCTCTTTTTCACTAGTCGGTAATAAATTTCCAATTGTTTGCTTGATGGCCTCTGTTTCGGCAATATCACTTTGATAAGATTCACTAATTTCTTCGGGAATGCTGCGCACTAAGCGTTGTCCAATAACAGTATGTACGGTAGAAGCTATTAAAAATGGCTCAATGCCCATGTCAAGTAGCCGGGGTAGAATTCCAGCTGCCGAATTAGTGTGTAAGGTAGATAGCACTAGGTGTCCAGTTAAAGCTGACTGTACTGCAAGTTGTGCCGTTTCTTTATCACGTATCTCACCGACCATCACTATATTGGGGTCTTGTCGCAAAATCGATCGTAAGCCAGTGGCAAAAGTTAGACCAACATCTGCATTAATCTGAATCTGATTAACGCCGTCCATTTTATACTCAACTGGGTCTTCGAGTGTAACGATATTGACAGTATCGTTTTTTATCTCCTGAATAAGAGCATACATGGAAGTAGTTTTTCCAGAACCCGTAGGACCACTGGTTAAAATCATTCCGTTAGGATGTTTTAAACCTTCCCGAATGGTCCTGAGTGAGCGGCCATAGTAACCTAAATTTTCTAATTTAAGGCTAGTACCGGATTTATCCAATAAACGAATAACAACTTGCTCTCCCCAAACCACCGGAGAAATTGCTACTCTTAAGTCAACGTTATGGTTCAATACCTTTATAGTGAACTGTCCATCTTGCGGAATACGGTGTTCATCAATCTTTAAATTGGATAAAATTTTTATTCGAGAGATTATCGGAGGTTCGGTGCTTTTAGGTAATTTCATAACCTCTCGTAACAGCCCGTCAACCCGACAACGAATCTTAAGACTACCTTTTTGAGGTTCAATGTGAATATCACTAGCTCTATGGCCAACGGCATATTCCATAATCGCGGTGATTATCTTGCTAATTGGCGAGTCTTGAGAAATAGTTTCGATGTCTTCTTTTTCGCTATCATCGATTACCACGTCTTCAATATCTTTTTGATCTATTAGAGCATTAGTAACGTTTGAATTAAATTCTCCCTTGTATTGCCCCAGTATATTGCGAATTCCCTCTTCAGAAGCGGAGTAGACTTTCAGTGGTCGGCCAATTTTATTAGCCAAAAAATCTACTGCCTGGACATTATCAGCATCTAGCATTGCTACAACTAAGTGATGCTGCATTTCGCCGAGCGGTACTGCCATGTAGCGTTCGGCCAGATCGCGCGGTAATAGGGCTAAGACTTCAGGATTAATAGTGGCTTTGCTCAAATTAACGTACGGCACCCTGGTAGTTTTAGCTATGGCATGGGTTAGAGTTTCGTTAGTTACTATGCCGTCGTTAACTAATAAACTAAAAAGTGGCGTGTTATTATTCTCGGCCTTATCTTTTAGTTCTTTTAGTTTTTCTTCAGTTAAAAGGCCATCTTTAAGTAAGTTGTCTTCAACCAGTTTTTGAATGTTAGCCGATAGCACAGCCATTTTAGCTTTCTACCCTACTGACTTTGGTCGTTAAAAGGTAGTGGATTGCTATTATTACCGATGGTAATCAGACGCGTCGGATCTATCGAATTAGAATTAAAATATTTAGGGTCCGGATCATTAAAGTCTGCACTTATGGCTTTGACTACTTCAACCTTAGTTTGACGGTTTTTGCTAGGTGTAATTATAGTTTTGGAAGCGATAATCGAAAATACTCCGCTTATAAAGGCTATTACGATTATTAATGTTATGTCTTTTTGTTTCATTTTACTACCTCAAATGTATTATCTAGATTTTTCTCCGGCTGGTAATAAGTAATGGCATCAACGTTCATTGTTAAAATACTATCGCTACCGGTAAATTGAATTGTTTTAATATGAATCGGTCGGATTGAATGTTCAAAAATGTTGGTTAGATTCTGTATCGTAGTATAGGCACCAGTTACACTTACCTGAAATGGCATCTCGACTACTTGAGGATCTGGGCTAGATTTATTACCTCCTTGAGCCACTTCATCGTCCGTACCAGTAATTGAATTTGTTTTTAGTCCATTTTGGGTTAGAAGATTTTCTAAGCTGGTTGCTACTGCCGGAAAATCATACTTACTAGGTAAAGCATCTAGTATTATCTTGGCGTTATCACCGTCGTTGGCACCTTGGCCAGTAGGATTACCGCCAAGGACGTTTTGCGTAGAGCTAACAAAGGCTTGATAGCGAGTAGTTAATTGGGTAGCAGTGTCGACATTTTTCTTTAACTGGTCACGAGCTTTTTCTTTTTTAACAATAACTCGGTTTTGATAGGCGCTTTGACTCCATAAAGCTTTTGATGCAAATAATGAAAAGATAGCTAAGAAGCTGGCTGTAGCGATAGCTGCAACCATTGTGGCATTGGCTTTATCTATTTGTACATGCTTGGATGATAGGGCATCTTTAACGTTCATATATAAACCTATGGTGTCCCTGTTGTTGATTGTTTAAATAAATCTTGTGGTTTTTCAGTTGTTGAACGGGTGGTTATTTTACCAGGAGGAACAACTAACGTTGGTGTCGAGTTACCATCAAAAATTTTAGAATCAAAATTCATATTAATCGTATACTGGGCACCCTTGTCGGTTTTGCTAAAACTGCTTAAAACCACGCTAGAAAAAGCTGGAGCGGAGTTAGTACTATCGCCATTGTTATATGTCGTAAATTTGAGTGTGTCAACAAAGGTATTAATACTAATTATGGTATCGGCTCCCCCTGTAATTTGGATTGTATGAGCATCAAAGTCTATATTATAACCAGAAATCGTTATCTGGGTTGGAGTAACTTGACCAATATAACCATACAAACGTGAGGCTACCGGTTTTTGGTTATGCAGACCAGTCAAACTATTCAACTGATTTTGAATAGTTAATATTTTAGTAATGTCAGTCTTGCCTTTTATCTGATTGGAATATTTTTTAATATCCTTGTTTACATCACTTAGGTGTTTGGTTTGGAAAACTTTAACAACCATAAACATTAAAATTAAGATTACTAAACTTCCGGTTATCACTAAACCGGATACTAGAATTATTAACTGCTGCATACGCTTGGTTTTGACGTATTGCATTTTTACATCTGGCAGTAGATTGAATTGTACCATCAGACATGTACTCCACTTTTTATCATGATTCTCTCTCCGCTAGACCGGCAGCCACCGCAAAATTGTTAGATACAGCTAGCAGTTCATTCTGACGGCTGGCTGGGAAAGATACGTTACGCCAAGCATTACCTATTTCGACATTAATACCAAACTTATTAGCCACATAAACTGGAAATTCTGGTAAAGTAGCTGCTCCACCGGCTAGAATTATCCGTTCAATGTTTGTTGCCGGATAACGGGCTTGGAAGAACTTAATAGATTTTTCTATTTCAATGACTAGTAAATCAACTGTCCCAATAATGGCGTGGTAGATCTGTCCCTCAAGCTTGTCTTGACTTAAGCCAAATTTAAATACAAACTGTTGTGCTTGATTATCGTCAATGCTTAGATTTTGGGCGGCGGCTTTCAGAATAGAATCGGTACCGGCCGGTATCGAGCGGGATAAGCGGGGTGCTCCATTCATACTTATAACCAAATCCGTAGATCGGCTACCAATATCTAGCACCATTTGCGGTCCAGTAGCGTTAGCGGCAATTAAGGCCCTGGTAATTGCCATATTATCGGGTTCAAAAGCTACAACGTTAAGACCAATTGATTCCAACATGTCTAGACGGTCTTCAATAAATTGATTAGTAATACTGGTTAACAGTATTTCTATTTTGGTTTTATCTTTTGGTGAATCACCGAGTAAGGCCCAGTCAATTTTGGAATCAGCCACCGGTGTAGGAATTAATGAGTCGGCCTGATACTGAATGGATTGGGCTATTTCATTTTCACTGAGTCGATCAATATCTACCACTGTAGTAAACACTCGGCTGGAAGGTAACCCTACGGCAACATTACGTGTTGTGACATGAGCTTGTGAAAGTAAATTCTGTAGCGACTGCATAAGCTTTTGGTGGTCGGATTTGGCATCACTTAAGGCAATCTTACTGTCAACTGGTAGAAAAGCGTATTTGGTTAAAGCTTTGACCTTGCCTGAACCTCTTAGTTCCACAATTCGAAGGGCAGTAGTTCCGATATCCAGTCCAAAAAATTCAGATATCCCACTCAGTAAACTCATTACATAGCTCCCTCGGAATAAGGGTCTGATTTAGACGCTAATGGAAAGCAAAAAGACTGCCGTTGGTTTTCAGCCTGTAGAACTGAATTAACCCCAAGCGCATTGATTTTTGTTTGGTAATGCCCACCAAGAGCTTTAACAGGTATCATGGGTTTGACATGATTATAGCATAAGCTCATTTGAAAAAACCAAACCTTTATCGCCTTTTACAGCTAAAATATTGGTTCCAATGTGTTTAGGTAGTCTAGAGGTGTATCTACTGTCGTACTTGGTAATGCTGGTACTGTCATATAGGTTGCAGGTGTAAAGTCAGTGACTTCGGCAGCACAAGTTGGACTCATTGCGTTATAGCAAGTTTGTATAGCACCAGCTGGGTATTCACTAGCACCTTTACTATCACGCAAGCTGCCGTAAGTGCGCTGCCATATAACATTATTGGCAACCAATGCTCCGTCGACAGTAAGTTGAGTGCCACAATCGCTAATTAAATTGAGATCTCCCCCGGGTGGTTTGTAAACATTGGCTGGCTCCGCTTTTCTATTGTCCGAACAAGTATAAATAGCTCCTCCAGTAGGAAATGGAGCGACTGGTTGGGCTACATAAGTACCAGCTAGATTAGTTACTGATTTATCTATATAGATGTTTCCACCATTGACAATCAACATAAATGATTCCATATGGTAATCAAGCGATTTACCGTTGACAATCTGCCAGTTTTTTCTTCCATTTGAAGATTGGAAATACTGAATGTTTTTATCAATATATACATCTTTCCCGTTAACTATTACTACTATTTTCGTCCATGGATTTGCTGGAACATCACCTAATCCCACGGCATTTGATAGCACTTTACCTAGCGAAAATGGACTAGTGCTTGGTTTATAGTAGTAAATACCAGTAGTAACGGATTGTAAATCGATATTATTGCTTGGAGGGGTCACTAAAGGTGGTAAAGCTCCTTGTTGAGTATAGAAACCGAAGAAATCTGCTGGGCAGTGATCTTCGTTAAATGTCCCTGGCGGAACTTGGGGATTTGGTTCGCCACCCGTACCTTTATCATTTGCAAAACTCAGACCAGCAAATTTAGGGAATGGTGGGTTCGGAAAATTAGAACTCAGTTGAGCGCTATTGAAAGGATTAGACGGGTCATTACCAAGGCTTCCACTACCGCCAGTAACACCCCCAAGTGCTAAAACGCCCAGTTGACTTCCACTACCATTTATACCTCTGGTGTAAGCTTTAATATTTGGACTAGTATCAACTCCCCAAGCCGGACAATTTCGTCGTCCGGCAATCACGTCTCCGCCGTAAGTCCTAAGATATGGTTTGTTAACTACCGTGTCGCATTTTTTTACGGGTGGAGACGGTCCAGCACTAGTTATTACATTTCCGGCACGATCAAGTGTTCCACTACCAGGATCAGCTATTGTTGTCTCGCACAATTTGTCTCCAGCCACTAAGCCTGGCGGTAATGCATAATTAACATCGGGAGTCGAAAAAAATGCTGAACTCTTAGGTACATTCGGAACATGTACCGTTACAGTACCTGGGCCGAAAGGCGTTATAGGAACTCCGTATTTTTCGAGAGTATATTTTATCGTCAAAGTTATGTTATTTACGGAACGAGGTGATGGTGGAGATGCTGTTGCTGTAGCGAAAAAGTGCACTTTGGTAGGAATCTCATTTTCAGCCGCATCAATATTATTTGTTAATTTGGCAAAGGAGTCCGGCGTAATTAAGAATCGATCTGGAGATATTAAGGTTAATGGTGAGGCAGTTCCGGTTATATTTCCGCAAGTACGGCTTATTCTAAAAAAACTGCCATCTGGATTATTGAAAACTATGTAGTCAGCAAGGCTAGGGCTTGTATTACAATAAGTGTCCGTATCAATTGTAAAACCCTGTGCTATACCTAAAGTATCTGAACGTCCCGGATTTGCCCCTAGCATCCCAGCTCCAGCATTACAGTTAACTAAGCTGGGACTATTCCAAGCTATAGATTGTTTCCATGTTATCCGAGATGCAGTTTCATAACTGTTTACAATTGAGCTCCAGGCAACTAAATCTGCTCTGGCTTTAATAATACCGGCTTGCGCGCAACCCGAAGCCGCACCCGTACAACCTGATAAATTGTTCCCAAGCATAGTCTCAACTATCATGGCATTACCAACTGCACTCAAAAGCTGAGTAAGATTACATGACATTGGATTAGCTGGAGGTAGAGCATACCTGGGGAAATCACAGCCGTTTATTCCACCAGTTACAAATCGCTCAAATTGGGCAGCCGTGTCCCAACCAATGCTGGGATAGCCAGTTGGCCAGGTGAAAGATACAACTGCACTTGGGCAACCCGCAACATAATCATCGTCACCTGCAGGATTTAAGGCACTGCACGGATCATAATTGTCAAAGTAAGTTTGGCACATTGCTCGATTAAAAAATATTCTGGTGCTATTACAATTAGAAGCATCGTTTTCATACTCGGCATGAGCAGTTTTTTGAGTCATTAAAATTAAGCTAAAGCTAAGTACGATAGCAAAGCCGAATATCCAAAATTTTTTCAAATTTCTATTCCTCATTGTTTGAGTACCATTAGCTGGCCATTAATATATACCTGAAGGGCTTGATTAGTCGGCGGAGTATTTTTGTTCTGTTTTAAAAGGTCAAGTGCCTTATTAAAGTTAGTAATTGCGCAAGCTTTATCGCCATTTTGCTGACAGATACCGGCCAAGTTATAATAATCAGCATAAGTTAAGTTGGAAGCGTTAGCAAAAGCTTTTGTTTGCCACTGTTCAGCCGATTTGGTATCACCGCTCGATTCAAAACTAGCAGCTAGTTCAGTATATATTTGGTTTAACTGTAATTTATTATTGTTATTAGGATACTGGGCAAGAAAATCAGTTAATATTTTTCTAGCAGCAACTTCCTGATGAAGGTTTCTAATAGCTGTTTCATGTTTGATCATATCTTGAAATGCCATAGCTTGATTCACAATGGAATCTTGTCTTGAACGATACTGATTCCGTATGATGATGCCACCTACTAAAACAATTACTATTAACAGCATACCTAAAAGTGAGGCTGCGTTTTTATGAGACTTAAAATAGTTACTAAGTCTTCTAAACCCACCAACATTAAGGTCACCGATAACAGAATTGTCTTTATTCATAGCCTTTGTCTTGGTTCCATATTACCATAAGCATTCTTCTAGTAAAATTAAAATATATGGTTAAATTCCCTATACAATACAACTATGAATTTATCGATTGGAATAGTTGGACTTCCAAATGTAGGTAAATCTACACTTTTTAATGGCTTGACTAATGATCACGTCTTGGCAGCTAACTATCCTTTTGCCACCATTGAACCCAATACCGGAATAGTTCCGATTCCTGATGACAGATTGTCGCATTTGGCTAAGATTTATAACACAGAGAAAATTATTCCGGCCTCCATGAAGTTTGTCGATATTGCCGGACTAGTGGCTGGTGCCAGCCAGGGTGAAGGCTTAGGTAATCAGTTTTTGGCGCATATTCGCTCTTGCCAAGCAATTTGTCAGGTGGTTAGAGCTTTTTCGGATGCCAACGTCACCCATGTAGATAACCTACATAGCCCAAGCCGCGATATAGAAATTGTTAACACTGAGCTAGTGTTAGCCGACTTACATACCATTGAAAGGCATTTGCCAAAGCTCCAAAAAGAAGCTAAGTCTAATCCAAAGCTAAATCCCCAGTTGGAAGCCTTGCAGAAAATTAAGACAATACTTGGTAATGGTGAACTCCTATCAAAAAACCAGGATCAGTTGGTAGCTGGTAGTAATATTTTGACTAAATTACAGCTTTTAAGTGCTAAGCCGGTAATTTATATGTTTAATGTTGATGAAGAAACCTTGGCAAATACATCTAAAAAAGACGCCCTATCTGGTCTAGTTGCGCCCAGTATTGCCCTATTTGTAAATGCCAAGTTGGAGAGTGAATTATTGGAACTTGATGAAAACGATCGGCAGGAGTTGTTACTTAGTTATGGTCAAGACCAATCCAGTCTAGTCCAACTTATACACGCTGCTTATGATGTACTTAACTTACAAAGTTATTTGACAGCTGGGCCTAAAGAAGTTCGGGCTTGGACAATTGCTAAAAATAGTACAGCACCCCAAGCCGCCGCAGCAATTCATACAGATTTTGAAAAAGGTTTTATTGCGGCAGAAGTTGTAAGCTATAAAGACCTAGTTAGTGCTGGATCAAAGACTGCTGCCAAAGAGGCTGGTAAAGTCCGCACTGAAGGCAAAAATTATATTATGCAGCCCGATGATGTTGTCGAGTTTCGCTTTAACGTTTAAAAACTTAGCTATTTAGCTTACTTTGCCCAATGTAGCGGTGTATCTTTAATGATTCTCACGATTTCTTCCGGGGTTGGAATTTTATTCTCGTCGTAGTAATGATCAACCGTAAAGAAGTCTCCAGGAATGCTTAGACAGAAAAATTCATCACTAACTAGATGCATGCGATCTACAGCATCACGGCTAGCTATTGGTACCGCCATGACTAGTCTTTTAATCTTGATTGACTTAAGATAGTCAGCTGCGATATCAAGGGAAAAGCCGTTAGCTAGTCCATCCGATACTAAAATAACGATATGGTTTCTAAGTAGATCTTTATTAATTTCACCTTCCCCTGTCAATATTGAATGTAGTCGGTGATTATTCTCCATTCGACGCTGGGCAATGTATGTAAAATATTCACCAACCATCTCCTCCAGTTCACCAGCCGAAAACATATTATTATATGTAAAAGTATTATCAGCTGTCATACCAGCCAAGGCATCAGATTCCCCTGGAAGATAGATCTTTTCGCTAAGTAAAATCATTAAACTAGCATGAATATTTAAAGCGATTTGTTCGGCTACTAATACTGCCCCACGTGTTAAGGCAATAATTGCGCAGTTTTGATTGCTGAATTTGACCATTTGGTCGGCCAGCATTTTTCCAGCTTGGACTCGATCACTAAAATACATATACTCAACCAGCATATCATGTTAAATCTGGCTATTTAGACTCACCCGTTAAACCAATGTATCAATTAGCTATAAAGCCTTAATTGTTTAACAATTGGTCAGGTAATCTTATGATTTAAAACTCTCGTTAGTTTTATGAGTTACGGCGCAATACGCCTCTGCATATGTTGCATAGTTAGTGAGGACGTAGGATAAGATCCGATTCTACGCAGGCTTCTGGTACGCGGTAAACTAATAGGAGTAGTAGTGTAAAATTGCTGGTTGGAAGGTAATGCCGCCGGCGCAGCCGGCTGTTCAATATGAAATGGCTGCTGTTGTTGTTGGGCTAATGGCTGAGCTTCAGTGACAAGCGGTGCCTGTGATGACAACACCGGTATATACGGTAAGCTTTGGGTAACTACTTGTGGAAGGTGCTGCCCGCCGTCTGTTTGAATAGACATCTGGCGCAGTTCCATTACTCGATCTTGCAAGTATCCGGTAAGTTGGCGTAGCATTTTTTGCCTTATGGACGTTACTCTCATTATCTTGTTGATAGTTCTAACAGATAGAGTGGAGTCAAGTAATCGAGCACAGTAATCCAGCTCTGAGATCATATCAAACCTAACGTCTTCAATGCTCAAAAACCACATTTTCTTGTCAATTAATAGCAGCCGTCTGTCAGTAGCGACTACTAAGCAAAAACCTCCGTTATAGCGACCGTTTACAGCTTTAGCTATTTTTTCTTCGTGATTTAAAATATTCTCCAGTTCATTGATCTCGGGCTTGCCCCAAAATCGGTTGTGGACTCCTAAACGACTGAGTTCAAGTTCAATTTCACCTAAGGCTTTCATTTTTTGCCCCCAATCTTTCTTTGACATCTATATGATGCGCTACTTTTTTAAAACGCACAGTTATATTGATCACGCAATAGATGGGATTTATATCACAGTTTTTGGATAAAAGGACTTTTTATGAGACAATATTGTTGATATGCTGGCAAGCCCTAAACAAGTTGCAGCACTAGTGGCAGCATTTAAACGTGGAACAAAACTTACCTATCAAAAGGGCGAATACATTCTTCGTCCAGGTGAGGCACCTTCGGGTGTCTTTTTTATAGAAAAAGGTTTAGTAAAAGCTTTTAATATAAGTAAGTACGGAGAAGAAAATCTTTTAATTATTCGTCAAAAAAGTGAAATATTTCCGCTGATATGGGCGATTACCGGCCAGGAACGCAGTATTATTTATCAAACCCTCTGCCCTACCACAGTTTGGCGTATCAGCCGCGATGACTATATGACATACATAGGCAGTCATGCCGACGCCTTGAAACCGCTAGTCGATATGTCTATAGAAATGTACAGGCGACACTCTGAACGAATATTAAATTTACAATATAGAACAGTTCGCGAAAGACTAATTTCATTCCTATTAACCATGTCAACGCGTTTTGGCGATAAAAGAGATGAAAGTCTATTGATTAATGTACCGCTTAGGCAGCAAGATGTCGCTAGCTCCATAAACGCCAGTCGAGAAACTGCCAGCCGAGAATTGGCTTATTTAGAACGTAAAGGTCTAGTTAAATTGGAACCACCATATATCATATTGCCGGATGTTAAAAAGTTAAGGACTTACCTTTAACTTCAAAGCTTTTTAAGTAAATAAAATCGCTCTAGATTACCTTTTTGACCGCTAACTTTTGAATCAGCCTTATCGATGACTTTGTAATAATTTTGTACCCAGCCTTCAAACTGTTTGATAATCTGCCGTCGGACTCGTTCATTTTTAATAACACCTTGGTTTTTAAGCGAGCTAACCTGCGTTTCAAACTGCGGTTTAGTCATTGCAACAAGTTGAGTACGAGGTTCTAAGAGCTGCTTAATATGGATTAAAATCTTAGTTAGCGAAATAAATGAAACATCTACTAGCACTATATCAAGTTGATAACTCCCCTCTTTTTTGAAATTTCGGATGTCAGTTTGCTCGTGCAGTTGCAGGCGCGGATCAGTTCGCAGTTTGGGATGCATTTGATGGCTTCCAACGTCTACGGCAATTACTTGTTTAGCTCCACCACGCAGGGCAAAGTCCGTAAATCCACCAGTCGAAGAGCCGACGTCAAGTACAACCGTATTTTTAAAATCCAGCTTAAATTGTTGAGCTACAGAAGCCAGTTTTAAAGCCGCTCTTGATACGTACTGTTCTTTAATCAATAGTTCAAGCTTATCGGTTGGTTTAACCAACTGCTCGGGGTTTTTAAGCACCTGGCCATTAACTTTAACCTGCCCCAGTTTTACCAGGCTTTCGGCTTGGCTGCGTGTAGTCGCTAGGGCTCGTGTCACCAGGGCCCGATCTAGCCTAAGCTTCAATTTAAATGTCCGACCGATATTACTTTTTTTAAACGCGAAAGTTTATTGGCAACCGGAGCTTCTAAAAAATATAGACTTTTTATTTTTAAATGGTATCCTGGCTGCACCCTAGCATAACTCTTTTTGGTAATATGCGGCTGGTAGTTATCGCCAATATATTTACTACTTTTAAAACGTACTTGAGCCGTCTCTAGATCATCAATTAGATCGCGATGTAAACTGTCTAGCGGATGAGATTTCTCGATAATGTTTACGTCTATAGTTTGTCTTGGTCCGAGGTAGGTAGGTTCCCCTACTAAAACTGAAAAAGGTTTATGAGCTATGCAGACTTTATTAAAAACTTCTATAGCATTACTTGGGTCATCTATTTCAAACCAAGGAACGATGGTTATATGTAGCGGCCAGCGCATAAAGCTACCATTAGGCAGTTTAGAGTCAAGCAAAAAAGCTACCATATATTCGGTTTTGCGAGGATATATTTGCTGCTCAGTTGCAAGTTGTACGTCAACTATATTTTTACTTGAGGCGTTCACGATAAGCACCACTATTAGTATCAACGCTAATTACGTCACCACGATTAATAAAGGCCGGTACTTTAACGGTTATACCGGTTTCCAATTGGGCGTTCTTAGTTATTGACGAACTAGTATCACCTTTAACTGCTGCTTCTGTATAACTTACTTTTAATGGTACGTTTTTGGGAAGTTCAATAGTTATGACTTGGTCGTTAAATAGTTGGGCAGCCACATTATCGCCTTCTTTCAGATAGCCGGCTTGGTTAGCAATCGCGTCGCTATCCAGTTCAAACTGCTCATAGCTATCACTATCCATAAAGTAGAATTTATTAGCATCATTATATAAATATTGAACATTCTTATTTGTGACATCTGCCGGTTCTAAATGCTCATTGCCTTTAAATGTTTTAGATAATACTTTTCCGTCTATTAAACTTTTAATCTTAACATTTACAATGCTTCCTCCCCGGCCCATAACTTTTTGGGCATAATCAACCACCCGGTACGGTTCATCGTCCAGTTGAAAAACAGTGCCTTTTTTAAGATCGGTTACACCAAATGCCATTAGTTTTTCCGTTCTTCGTCACATAAACCTTCAGCATCACCGTTCACTTCGTTTAACATATGTAAAATACTCTTAATTATTGGCGACAAACGGCAGTAGAGCGATGTGTCTGGCCCGTTTGATAGCCTTAGCTAGTCGCCGCTGCTGAGATTCAGTTAAACCGGTTTTCTTACGGGTTTCAATTTGCCCATAGACGTTAACATAACGCTGTAGGGTTTTGAAATCTTTGTAATCAAAAAATGGTACATCGGTTCTTTGCTTAAATATTTTTGCCATAAAATCTCCTTAAAATGGAATGTCATCTAAATTAATCGGTTCATCACCAATATCTTCAATCTGTACATCTTCTTCTTTAGTTTTCTTAGACGGTTTGGGTTTATCGGCTGGGGCTTTTTCAGTCGGTGGGGTTTGATCAAGACTGCCATCACCGCCACCTGGTCCGCGGCTATCTAAGAACGTTACATCGTTTGCCAAAACTTCTACCTTAGAGCGTTTTAGGCCGTCTTGCTCCCAGCTACGGCTTTGCAACCGACCAACAACTAGACAACGCCGGCCTTTGCTTAAGTATTGGGCAATTCGCTCAGCTAACGGTCCCCAGGCTACAATATCTATAAAGTCGGTAACCTCTTGCCATTCACCGCTACTATCTTTATAACTGCGGTTAAGGGCCAAGCTAAAGCTACAAACATTCTGACCGTTAGGTGTTTGCCTAAGTTCCGGGTCCCGAGTTAGGTTCCCCATTAAATTGACTTGATTGAGACTGCGTGCCATGAGACGTTCACTCCTTTCTTATAAGAACTAAGTCTTAGAGTTATTAATATTTTTACGGTACAGTTGGGCAGTAATGAAGTCAAGCCTTAGCATTACTCTTCTTCCTCTACTGATTTAGCACTGTCTTCGGAAGCTTCGTTAGCAGCCGATTCACCTCGTTCAGCTGCCTTCTTGGCTTTATCGGCCCTGGCTGCTTCAGCTTTGGCCATGGCCTTAAGATCTGGTTTGGTTATTAGAAATCTAATAACCTCATCTGTAATATTTAAGGCAGCTTCTATTTTCTGCACAGCTTCACATGGTAATTGCAGATTATAGAAAACGTATAGGGCGTGGTCTTGTTTGTTAATTGGATAAGCCAGTTTACGCTTGCCCCAATTATCTTCGTTTAAAAGTTTACCGCCGTTATCTTTAAAAATCTTTTCAATCTTGACTGTAGTTTTATCCAGATCAATTTCTAGACCTGGGTCAAATAATATAGCAACTTCGTATTGTTCCATTTAACTCCTTCTCTTGGACATCTGGGCTACTAGCTGTAGTTGCAGCAACCTGAATAAGTTTTAACAGATAGATTATAAGCTATTTAGCTAGTTTAGTCAAAGCTAGCCATCGGTACTGCTTTAAGCTTAAAGCCCTTCGGCTTTGCGATGATAGTCCTCATTTTGATTTTGGACGCGTCTTTTTAAAATCTGTCTGGCGATGAACCGGGTTAAGGCTAGCAAGATAGCGATTATCACGAATATCTTAAATATAGTTACCCAGAAAGAAGATTTCTTTTGTTTGCCCATTACCACAAAAGTTCGGAAATTATTTAATTTAACGATGTCTATAAATTGTTTTTTATCATGAGAAGTTACGACTAGAATTTGCCAGCTATTATTATCATTGTGACCAAAGTAAGTCACTGTTGATACACCCTTTACGGCCGATTTACTTAAATGAACCGTAAGTTTTAGAGGTTTATTGAAATTGGTGATAACTGTACTGTTTAAGTCACGACATTCCAAGTTGTATGGACCGCTTATGAACTTATAGCCAGAAAAGTTAGGTGGCAAGCTGTCGAGTGAAACAGATAAAGTGCAGTAAGCAGCTGTAGATACAGCGCCACCTGGAATAGTAACTTTAGCGATCTTGTCACTTGACGATAGGTTAGTATCGAAATCCGGATTTAGGTTAGGCTGAAAACTGCCAGTTGTAACATCAGCCGAGGCATAACCGGAGATGTTCCCCGATGTATCAAGCGCAGCTACTCTATAAAAATAGTGCGTTCCAAATTGAATAGATGAGTCATCATAGTTAGTGTTGGTATTATTTGAAGTCAAAATAGACCAGTTTTGTTGATCTAGGGATCTTTCTATTTGATAAGTCTGCACGGCTACATTGTCAGAAGCTGCCTGCCAGATTAATGAAACAACTTGTTTTTCATTATCGACATTAGCTATTAACCCGGTAGGCGCTGCAGGTGGTGTGGTATCAGGTGTTGATGGAGCACTTGAGTTGTTAGTGTGGCTAGTTCTAGGTGAGGAGCCATGATTTATACTTGGCGTGGGGTTAGGTGTTGGGGTCGGGGTCGGGGTTGGTTGTGGAGGAGGAGCCGGAGACGAATATCGAAAATCTACATTACTATCAACTGGTCGGTCCCAGGTTTGTATTATTCCGTTGCAGGAGGGGTTGTGGTAACAGTTTTCGCCGGCTATTTGACCTTCATAGGTTGCTGAGCTAGCGTGCTCGGGCTGGTTATTATTGGAGGGCCCGGTCCAGCCACTTGGTATACCGGACTCCACTCGGGCACAATAACCTTGACCTGAACTGATTGGAAATTGCCAATAGCCATTGGTGTTGGTATGGGTAGAACCGTTATTGTTGCAGCCAAAAATAATTACACCGGCAATACCTAGGTTAGTTCGGACATCATATACTCGACCGGTGACCGATAATGTTGATGCTGATGATGAATATAAAAAAATAACACCGCCAGTCATGGTTATTAGTATTGAAAAGATCAAAATTCTGCCTTTTGCCAACAATCCATAATTTGAAGTATTTTGCTGCAATTGTTTAGCTTTGGCTTTAGGCTTCTTGGGAATAGTCGGGGATTTCATTATATTTAACCCTAAAGCCCTTCGGCTTTGCGGTGATAGTCCTCATTTTGATTTTTTACCCGTCTTTTTAAAATCTGTCTAGCGATTAAACGAGACAGAAATAGCAAAATAGCGATTATTAGGAATATCTTAATTATAGTTACCCAGAAAGCAGATTTCTTTTGTTTGCCCATAACTACAAAGGTTCGGAAATTACCGAGTTTAACTTTATCGACAAGTTGCTTTTTATTATGGGACGATACTACTAAGTTTTGCCAGGAATTATCATCCTTTTGACCAAAGTAAACGACGGTTGATATACCTTTTACGACTGATTTACTAAGGTGAGACGAAAGTTCTAAAGGTTTGTTGAAACTATTAATGGTAGTGCTGCTAGCGCTGCGGCAGACCAGCCTATAAGGACCACTTATGAACTTATAGCCAGAAAAGTTAGGCGGCAAAGTGTCGGTTGAGGTAGATAATGTACAGTATGCTGCAGTTGATACAGCGCCAGCCGGAATAGTTACAGTGGCGATCTTATCGTCAGATGTTACAAATGTATCGCTATCTGGATTGAGGTTAGGTTGAAAGCTGCTGGTAGTTACATCAGCTGTCGCGTAATCTGAGAAGTTTCCAGATGAATCAATCGCTGACACTCGATAATAGTAGTGAGTGCCAAACTGAATCGAAGAATCGTCATAAGTTGTATTAGTATCATTAGAATTTAAAATAGCCCAATTTTGTTGATCCAATGATCTTTCAATCTGATAAGTTTGGACTGCCAGATTATCTGTGGCGGCTTGCCAATTGAGGGTAACCACTTGCTTTTGGTTATCGAAATTAGCTATTAACCCAGTTGGCGGAGTTGGAGCCGTAGTATCTGGTGTCTGGCTATTACTAGAATTGTTACTAGCAGTGGGACTAGATCTAGGAGTCGTGCCACCACCTGATGATTTGGGCTTAGGTGTCGGGTTTGGCGTTGGCTGTGGCGTTGGCTGTGGCGTTGGCTGTGGTGGAGGTGGAGCTATAACAGTTATATTTTTAGGTGGGCAATAATTAGGAAACGGTGTATGATAAACCACCGTCATTGCGGCTCCGAAGGGATATACTCCCGGTTTGCTAGGCGCATGCAGGGTTAATAAAAATGTATTTGAGGAGCCTGGCGGAACATTGCCGGATAAACCATATCCTTCAAAATTCCAGGTGTTATAGGGATCGGTCAGGAAAACACCGTAATTGCCAGACCACGTAGATGTGCCGTCATTTTTCATGGTAACCCAGCCGTAAAAAGTTTGACCTGGTTGAACTGAAGTTTCACTAGGATTTATATAAATACACTGGGCATGATTGCCAGTAGCAGCACTGGAAGTATATAACTGAGATAAACCAGCAACTATTGCAATTAGACCTGTGAAAAGACTAATCCGCCAATATCTGAAGCTGCCTGCCCCTAATTTTTGGGAATTATAATTTTTGTCATTAGCTCTTTTGGTTTTCATCTTCATCTGGTATTTCATCATACACTTCTTGAGGGGCTAATGCTTGTGAGCCAGACACATTAAACACTTCCTCAACGCTACTAACTAAGACTTCACGTGGCCGAGAACCATCCGGTGGTCCAATTATTCCCTGTTCTTCCATACTTTCTATTAACCTAGCAGCTTTGCCATAACCAATTCTCAGTCGTCTTTGTAGCAAGCTGGTGCTGGCTTTATGGGCTTCCACTACAACACCAACAGCATCTTTGAAGACTGGTTCATCAGCGGTGTCTAGGTCGGACATCGAAGCACCTCGGCCGTGCAATTGGACTGGTTGACTAATGATTTCACTGTCATATTGCGGTGGTCGCTGAGAGCGTAGAAAATCAGTTACGGCCTGGACTTCGCCACTTTCAATTAATGCGCCTTGGATACGTTTCGGCTTAGGCATTTCAGATGTCGAATATAGCATATCACCGGCTCCCAAAAGTTTTTCAGCGCCAATTTGATCAATAATTGTTCTAGAATCCACCTGGCTAGTCGTAGTAAAGGCAATCCGGGCTGGAATATTAGCTTTAATTAAACCGGTAATAACATCGACACTGGGGCGCTGGGTGGCAATTACCAAATGGATACCTACAGCTCGAGCTTTTTGGGCTACCCGAACCACCAAGGCTTCAACATCGCGGGCCGCCATCATCATTAGATCAGCTAATTCGTCAATCACAATTACTATATAAGGCATGCCCTCGTCTTGCTTATGTTGGTTATATTCAACGATGTTACGAGTTTTAGCTTCCGCTAAAGTACGGTAGCGTCTTTCCATTTCGGCTACCGCCCATTTAAGGGCACTAATACATTTTTCAGGTTCAGTTATAACGCTGGTTAGCAAATGCGGGATGTCGTTATAAAGTGACAGTTCCACGTGTTTGGGGTCAACTAAAATTAGCTTTAGGTCGCTGGGACTATTGCGATACAGCAAGCTTGTTAGTAATGAATTAATCATAATTGACTTACCGGAGTTAGTTTGACCAGCAATTAAAAGGTGTGGCATTCGCTCAAGTGAGCCAACCACAGCATTGCCAGCTATATCTTTACCAATCGCTAAACTCAAAGGATTTTTAAATTCATCCCAGGCCGGGCTAGTAAAGACGCTGGATAATCGAACGGTAGCTGGTTTAACGTTTGGAACCTCTATACCTACGGCTTTCTTGCCAGGTATTGGTGCTTCGATGCGAATTGATTGGGCGGCTAAATCGAGAGCTAGGTTATTTTCAAGGGCGGCAATTTTAGTAAGCTTAACTCCGGCTGGGGGACGCATTGTATACTGGGTAACCCGCGGACCAATATTAGCGCCTTCCATCTCGACATTTATATTGAAGTTATCAAAAGTTTCTTTAATGGTTTTGGCGTTGCCATTAACATCTCCGGCATTGGCTTTATCTTGCTTTTGATTCAGTAAATCAACTGATGGGAATTTCCAATCTGGATCACTGGCAACCGTTAAAGCAACTTGGTTTTCTGAACTTACTTTAGGGGCGCTACTTTTAAATACGGCCCTGGCTCCGGTATGTTCCACTGGTACGCCTTCATTTAATTTAAATCCTTCAGTGGCTTTTTGCTTTAGGGCCGCAAGATCGGTATCTTCTTCTTTTCGTCTAAATAAATGACTAAGTTTAACTAACTCTTGAAGCGAGATGCCAAAGGCAAAGAAAAAGGCGATAATACTAAATACCAAGAACATCACTCCAGCTGGCCATTTATCGATGGCATTAAGTACCGTTCCGCCGAGTAGTTTTCCAACTTCACCACCATGGCCACCACTATAACTGCCAATACTATCTTTAGTAGCAAAGACTACGTAAAACCAACTAGCAGTAAAAGCTAGGCCGGCTATCATACTAATAAATTTACCGAGCGGTACGCGCTTATTTTCACTGGCAAACTTGGTTATACCAAAGAATATAAGGACAATTGGCACCACAAATGCTGCCCAACCAACCGCCCAATAAGTACCACTAAATAGTCCTTTAGGTAATCGCCCACCGGTACCAAATCCACCTAATAAGATAAACAGCGCTGCGATCATTAATAAAATGGCACCAGCTAGAGGCCAAAAGCTAGACTGCTCGGTTTCTGGCTGTAAGGCTTTTTTTCGTGTTTGTTTTTTCTTCTTTGCCATCGGTGTTAAATTATACCCTTTTTTACAACTACGGCCTATGGTTATTTTCAGCCTGTAGTTCTTTTTTACGAGCTTCTACTAAGTGCTTTTGCCTTTTTAGGGCTCTTTCCATCATAGACTTATCGAAACCATCATGGTTTGATAATCTTTCCAACTTATTGCGCTGCCCTATAAGCCCTGCTAAAACTAAATCATCTTCTGATTCCAATGCTAGGAATTCATATTCGGCTTCATCGGTTGCGTATTCATAAAGTAATTCTTTAACTGGACTACTAGTTGCAGCTAATGCTTCGTTTCGAGCGGCTTGCAATTCGTCTTCAAAGTTATCAGCTGGTGTGGGGATACCCTCGTTAATCATAACGAACTATATTATAGCAATAAATACAACGTTTGTCAATTTGCTGTTTTAGAGGATTCTAGCCACTTTTATTTCTGTGGTCGTTATGAATAACCAATTTGCCTGCGGCGTGAGCATCGGCGGCCATACGAGTAATCGTTTCGGCATCAGCAACAGTTTTCTTGGCGTCAAGGTCTTCAAAAGCAGTTTCCGATTCGGTTGTTTCTAGATCACGGCCATCATACAATGCTCTTACAAACTGGTCTTGGTGACCGACTTTTTGTAGTTCTTTATAGGCGTCTGGAAATGGTATATTGTTAGTCATTTAAGATGTTATTATATCATATTATTTAGCTATTGACCGATGGGAACTGTAAGACTTTAGCTGAACCCTGAGATTCTGTGGCAATTCTACCAAGGCCCGCTACTGTTTCATCTATAGCGGCAATTTCGTGAGCTCTGGTTGGCAGTTCATAATACTCGGCAGTTGTTTGAAGTTTTGCAAAGGCGTTGAAAGCTTCTTGAGAGGCTATTTCATCCCCTTCACTAGTTATGGCGCTTGGTGAAAGTTCCTTATGAAATCGTAGTTGACCGTCCTGATATTCGTGACTGTTATCGGCTTCTAAACGATTTTCTAATTTATCGAAATCTGTCATATTGATATTTTAAATACATATGTAGTATAGCATAAGCTTTAATATTATGCAACTAAATGTATTGGAATCTAATCAATACGGGCGTCTTGATTGAGTAACTTAGCCCGCATTTGTTGAAAATGCTTCTGTAACTCTTCGACTTCTTCGTTTTTTGGCTTTTCGACACTGTCACTGTTATTAACAGGCTTTTCCCCGCCCTTGCCACCAATGACATTAACAACTGGTATAACAATTGGGCTGCGGCCGGTTTGTTCAAACAAGAAGTGAGTAATGTGTTCTTTAAGTTCTTGTTTAAACCGGTCTAGGTCTACCCGTTTAAAACGCTGGCTTACAGCCCGGCGCAATTCGGCGCGGAAGTTGGTCATTAGTTCTTCGCTATCGCGCATATAGATAAATCCACGACTAATGATGTCCGGACTAGTAAGTAGTGCGCCGGTCTTTTTATCGACGGTTAAAATAACTGCTACTAGGCCTTCTTCGGCTAACATTAGGCGATCTTTAACTACCACACCACTGACTAGTGATCCAGTTTGATCGACTAATAGACTGCCGTTCGGCACTTCTCCGGATTTTTCCCAAGTGTTGGCGGTGAAAGTTATACTGTCACCGTTATCGGCCATAATTACGTCTTTCCTGGGCCAGCCTTCTTCAATAGCCATGTCCTGGTAATAACGACGATTTAAATATCCAGCATATATAGGTAAGAAAAACTTTGGTTTAACTATATGTAACATTTCTCGATACTCATCACGCCTGGCATGTCCGGATACGTGTAACGGACCAACGCCATCAACTTCGTGAGTTGGGTGACGGAACAGATGCACTCCAAAGTGAGCTAGCTCTTGGCCGATTTCATCATATCTAATTTCGTTACCAGGGATTGGCGTAGAACTAACTACCACCGTATCACCAGGATGCAGTTTAATGTGTTTATGGGTACCTTCGGCCATGCGTTGCAACGAAGCGTTTGGTTCACCTTGTCCACCGGTACAAACTACCAGTATTTTATCGTCCGGCATATTGGCAATATCACGCATCGCTCTAATTTGGCCTTTAGGAATTTTAAGTAATCCTTGTCGGACAGCAATTTCAGCGTAAGTCATCATGCTACGGCCGTCCAAGGCCACACTTCTACCTGACTTTACAGCGGCATTAATGATCATTTGGACACGGTTCATATTACTGGAAAAGATAGCAATGAAGACCCGACCTTCAGCTCGACCAATAATGTCATGGAAGCTATCTTGAAGCGTATCCTCAGTTGGAGTCCTGCCAATTAGGGGCGTATTGGTGCTATCGCTCATTAGCAGTAAAACACCTTCTTTACCAAGTTGGGTTAATCTTTCAACATCGGTAGGCTTTTCATCTAGTGGTTCAGGGTCTAAACGCCAGTCACCAGTGTTTATTATCTTACCAACCGGCGTATCCAGTACCACGCTTGTCGATTCTGGAACCGAATGGGTGATACGCACTAGTTCAATGCCAAAGACTCCTGCTTTTAGCTTTTCGTGGTTATCTATGTTCATTGGCACAAGTTTTACATCAAAACGGTTGCCGGTTTCAGTTGCTAGATCATCAAAAGTTTTTTCAACTACGCCGAGCGTAAACTTAGAACCATAGATTGGGGCTGGATAGTGTGGCACAATATGCTTTAGACCGCCTAAGTGATCAAGATGTCCATGGGTAATGATATAGCCTTTAATTTTATGCTTAATACTTTGCAAATAGGTTGTGTCGGCAATCGTATAGTTAACACCTGGTAAATCTATGCTTAAATTATTGCCGCAATCTATAATTACGGCATCGTTCTGCCATTCAATGACTTGCATATTTTTCTCACCAATGGCTTCTTGGCCACCTAAAAAGGTGATTTTCAACTTGTCGCGTTCGTCAGTTATGACATTGGCTCGTCTAGTACCCTGATTGACGGTAGCTGGAGCATGTTGCTCAAGCAGTTTGTGAGCATCGTCACGACTACGTTTTTGGGCTCTTAAAGCCGCCCCCCGTGATGCGCCTCTGCCCATAGAAATTTGGCTAGAAGGCTTGTCGGGGTTATTTTTATTATCTTTGGAATTATTCACTAATTTATCTCCTTAGTTTCTGATTCAAGTTAGTTATTTAGTTTATTTAATATTGCTGGGATCTGGGCAAAGTCGTCGATCAACGTTTGCTTCATGGCACCGTTATATAAGGCAGCGGCTGGATGAAACAGTGGTAATATCACGACTACCAAGAAATCTGAAACTTGCTGTTTGTGAGTTTCGGCTGACTGCTTAACCTGGGAAAGTAGTTTTATTCTTTTAGGTTGTCCGTGGACCAGGCTTATGGACATATCTGGTAAAAAGCAGTTCAAGCTATGGCGGCCCAAAGTAATGACCAGCTTGGGCTTAATTATCTCCAGCTGACGCTTAAGATAAGGTAAAAATTGGGCTTTTTCTTCAGGTAGTGGATCACGATTATCAGGCGGCCGATATTTAACAATATTAGTTATGTAGACATCAGCTCGGCTCAGCCCAATCATATCCAACATTTGATTTAAAAACTTACCAGCAGCACCGACAAATGGCAAGCCTTGTTGATCTTCATTCTTACCCGGGGCTTCACCAATAAATACAATATCAGCATTGGCATTGCCATCACCAAATACTAAGTTGGTAGCTGATTCAGCCAAATCCGGGCAGATTTTATCTTTTACAATATCTGCTTTAATTTTATCCAACTGGACTTGCTTGGTACTTTTCATGGTTAGTTTCCTGCTTCACTTATTTCTGGTCAATGACTAACTGTTTCATCTAAAATCTAGTTACCGCGGATGGCGTGAATTAGTCGATTTATAAATATATATAGCAGCACAATAAGTAGAAAGTACTGTTGTAAGCTACCGGTATCCAAGGCTCTGGAGCCCATAAAATAAGCGGCAATTAGCACTAGCAAGCTTATTACGGCGCTACCGCGTCGACTATTCCAGATGCTTATAGATCTTTTTTTAGTCTTTACCATCTTTTTTCTCGCGTTGTACGGCTTTCATACTTAATTGCAGACGGCCACGGTCATCAATAGCCACCAATTTAACATTTACTTTATCGCCTTCTTTAACTACATCACTGGGCTTATTAACCCGTTCTTCTTTCATTTCACTAACGTGTACTAAGCCATCTTTACCGGGCAAAATCTGCACAAAGGCACCGAAGTCCATAACACTAACTACCGGTACATTTTCATAGATTCTGCCGACGATTGGTTCTTCGGTTAAATTTTGTACCCATTGGATAGCGGCATCAATGCTTTGTTTATCGGGGCTGGCAATAAATACCGTGCCATCGTCTTTAATATCTATTTCGGCACCAGTTTCGGCAATAATCTTGTTAATCATTTCACCGCCTTTACCAATGACTTCACGAATCTTCTCCGGATTGATTTTAATAGATTCGACTCGTGGTGCGTAAGGACTCATGTCTTTACGAGGAGCTGCTAAAGTGCTAAGCATATGATCCAAAATGGTGGCTCTAGCTTTTTTAGATTGTTCCAAAGCCTGGGCTAGAGTATCTACCGGCAAACCATGAACTTTCATGTCCATTTGTAGGGCCGTAATTCCTTTTTCGGTACCAGCTATCTTAAAGTCCATATCTCCGGCAAAGTCTTCGGCATCGGCAATGTCACTTAAGACGACTATTTTGTCGCCATCTTTAATTAAACCCATGGCTACCCCGCTAACTGGACGGATAAGTGGTACGCCGGCGTCCATTAGGGCTAATGTGCTTGAACAAGTAGCAGCCATAGAGGTACTGCCGTTTTGACTCATAATTTCAGTAACTGATCGTATAGCATAAGGAAACTCATCTTCAGCTGGAATCATTGGCAATATGGCGCGCTCTGCAAGGGCGCTGTGACCAATTTCGCGCCTTCCGGGGCTACCCATACGCTTAATTTCTCCGACAGTATATCCCGGGGCGTTATAGTGGTGCATGTAACGCTTTTCACCTTGGCGCTCCATAGTGTCCACCATTTGCGAATAGCTAAGCGGTGCTAAAGTAATAATATTCATAGCCTGGGTAACACCTCTAGTAAATAAGCTAGAGCCATGGGTTCGGGGTAAAATGCCGACTTCACTACTCAGCTGTCTAATGTCAGCAAATTTACGTCCATCAGGACGGATGTTATCTTCTACGATGCCACGGCGTACATCATTATGTACGGCATGCCCAAAGGCATCGAGGTATTCATGTTTTACTTCACTAAAACCTTCACCTACGGCTTCTTCAAAATGACTTAGCATTTGCTGTTTTAAGTTACTGACCAGATCGTTACGTTCCGGGTACGGCATGCGTAGTCCGGCACCTAACTTTCCAGCTAGCCATGTCTCTACCCGCTGCTCAATATCACTATCGGGTAACAGTAGCTCAAACTCCTGGGGAGTTACGCCAACTTTTTTAATTAATTCTTTTTGTAGTTCTACGGCTGGCTTGATAACTCTCTGGGCTAGTTTTAAGCCTTCTACAATGGTAGCTTCAGTTACTTCATTGGCACCGGCTTCCACCATCATAATGGCCTCAGAAGTTCCGGCTACAAATAGATCCAAGCCGATATCTAGTTGTTCAGCACTAGCAAACGGTGTTAACTTACCATCTACCTGGCCAATCCGGACTCCAGCAATTGGACCGTCAAATGGCGCGCCGGTTAACATAAAGGCGGCACTCATGGCTATCATGGCAATGGCGTCTGGTCTAAAACTAGGATCAATGCTAAGGACAGTCACGACTCCTTGGACTTCGTTTCTATAGCCCTTGGGCCACAGTGGACGGATTGGACGATCAATTATGCGGCCGATTAAGACAGCATCATCGCTGGGACGACCTTCACGTTTAATAAATCGGCTACCGCTAATCTTGCCGGCAGCATACATGCGTTCTTCGTAATCGATACTTAATGGGAAATAATCAAAGCCTACGGCAGGTTTGTCGCCAATCATAGCTGTAGCTAATATGACAGTATCACCGTAGCGGGCTATAACTGCACTGCTACTTCTAAAACCAACCCGACCAACTTCTAGTGATAAGGGTTTACCACAAAAATCAGTCTCGACTTTTATAATTTTTTTGCCAAACGGATTAATTGTACTCACGTTCGTACTCTTTTCCTTTCTCTAGGGTAAGTAACGAGGTTCAATCCGCTGTTAAGGGGACTGTGCTCCGTCGCCTACACTATTAATTATTCTAGAATTTAGATCCTAGATTTCGTAATGAATTTCTTCATTGCGTAATCTAACTTCTAACTATTTTCTGATGCCTAGTTTATCGATTAAATCTAGATATTTTTTACTATCTTGACGAGCTATGTAGCGCAGATGACGGCGGCGATTGCCAACCATTTGCAGTAGTCCCCTTCGGGCGGCATGATCTTTCTTATGCGTCTTTAAGTGATCGGTAATTTCAGCAATCCGCTTTGTGAGAATGCCTACCTGTACAGCACTGCTGCCAGTGTCATTTTTGCTTTCTGCTAAAGCGTCAATGGTCTTAGTTTTGTTCTCACCACTGATCATATCTTGGACGTAGTCTAACAGATTAGGTCCCCTTTTGCAATAGCAAACTTTTCGCGAGTATACCGTCGTCAAGAATGTAAAACTAAGGTACATTTCACAAACAGGGCTCTGATATAATTACTATGTTATTTAGAATCAAATCATTAGGATTTCCATATGACCGGAGAAGCTAAAACTGGAGCTGAGCCACCTCAAGTATTACTTACAAGAACAGTTAGAGAACGCACCCAGGCTTTAGGTGCCGAGCTAGCTGATCACGTCAAAAAAAACACAGGAGAAGATTTAGAACCTAATTTTGTAGGATTCGACTTAGGTACTTTTCAGTTCCCCGTGCAGCTAGGTGAAGCCGATGCCATGAGGCCGATATATCTTCGCTATGAGCCAAATGAAGGTTGGGCTGAGGTTGCCCTTTCACTATTTAGCGATAAGTCACCCTATATGATGGAAGAAGACATAGCTGAGTTTGGAGATTCCGAAAATACTTATCGAGTTATATGTCTACCGGAGCTACCACCTCTTCTTGTCCTAGCACAGAGAATTGAAGGAAAAGATGATCTTGCTGCCCTCCATGATTATCTACATGCTGTTAAAGCTGGCGAACAGCCAGCACCGCATTACTTAAATGGCGATGAAGCCCAACAATTAATAACTGCACTTAGCGACTCTGAGCTTGGCAAGTATATTGATAAAGATGAAGGTCTATCGGCTGTTGCGGGTCCTACTCCCCAAGTATAGAAATATTTCCATTCCTATTTAGGAAACTTTTGGAGACCGTTCAGAAGTCTTTAAAACTTTTTTACAGATACAGCTTGACGTTTATGGGTCAAAAGTAGATACTTTTAACCATAAGCAACAGATAAAAATTAAAACTAAGGAAATAAAAATATGATCTTTATTAGTCGTCTTCATAAAAGTCAGAGTGGCTTTGGCCATCATATAATAATTCCGATTGTTGTGATTGTTATGGTTGGTGCTATCGGAGGATATGTATTATCTAAAAGTCATGCTCAGACACCAGTTCCGCAAATTGATTCAAATCTAGTTACACCGGCACCACTTATAGTTTTTAACGGTGGGAAAACTGCCAATACTAATTATATTTATACTGCTAGTTCTTCAGGAACAGTCAAAAATACTAAAATTGCTGGTAGTTTACCGACCTGGAGTTCAAATGGCTCGAAGATATTTTATGCGAATCCTGCAGGAACAGCGGTTTATAGTATGTCTCCAGACGGTTTAAACGCTAAACGTATAACACCAGTGCTTAGTGATGGATCTTTTATAACATCAATTGCCTGGTCAGAAACTGCCAAGAAACTAGCTATATATGAAGGTCCATATAACTCAGGTACTACAAACACAGCTATTTACACTTTAAACGCAGACGGCACAAATTATAAGAAGATCACCTCTGGCACAATTACTGAGGTTCTAGCCTTACAGTGGTCTCCAGGCGGTAATAGGCTACTTTTTTATAGCGCCGGGTTTGAAGGTAAGAAAGGTATTTTTGCCATCAATAGTGATGGTAGCGGCATGGTTAATATAGTTGTTGGAGTTAATTCTATTTTAAGTACTCATAATGCTTGGTCACCAAATGGTAGCCAAATAACTTACACAGCCGGTGGTTCTGGCAATATCCATATTGTAAATTCTAATGGTTCTGGTAACCAAGTGGTTGTTACTTGTAGCACAGTCAATGGTAATGACTGTTATAACCCTACCTGGTCGCCAGATGGTAGCCGACTTGCCTATGGAACCTACAGCTTTGGTTCAACAGCTCAGTTACATATCATTAACTTAGCTAGCAAACATAACATTGCAGCTTCATTTACTGGTAGTAACGGCCTGGGTGATATAGATTGGTCGCCTAGCAGTGGTGCAATTGCGGTAGATAATAGCGCTGGTGCTTCATCTGATCAGATATATTCGGTAAACTCGACTAACTTAGCCAAAACTCGTCTTGGCACCGTTCAATACAGCGCGCCTGCTTCTACTACAACTCTAGACTGGAGCATTCAGTAAATTCCCTAAAAAGTCATCGTACTTTTGATATTAAGTAAATCTCTCTAAGCTAATTATTCAAGGCTTGGTGCAATGCTTCTTGATTTAACCCTGGTATTTGCACAGCCTCAGTTAGCTTAAATTGGCCAACAGAAATGCGCCGTAGAGCACTGGTGTAGGCCCCAATCCCCAATTTTTTGGCCAATATCCTCTACCATACTGCGGATATAGGTGCCGTTGGAAACTTCGATTTTAAATTTTACCATTGGATGAGGTGGTTTTTACGGAAGGTTTACAATATATGGACCATCAGCAATTTCCCGGAGTCGTACACCACCTAATTTTAGATAGTCCTGCTTGGTAACAGTTTTAGCAGGCAGCAATTCGGTTTCTACATTTAAAGTAGAAGAAGTGATTAGTTTGTGCTTTTTAGCCATTTCAGAACCTTTTTATTTTTAACTATCTTCCGTAGTATAGCAATTTATTGTGTATTTGTCAATAGGTTTGTGGTGATGCTTTGAAAATCGAGGGTTATATCCGTTATTTTAAGTGCTTGGCTTAGATTATAGGCGCCAACTTGAGTGCGCCGGAGAGCACTCATATAAGCTCCAACGCCCAGTTTTTGGCCAATATCCTCTACTAAGCTGCGAATGTATGTACCACTAGATACTTCGGCTTTAAATTTTACTATTGGAAATGAGTAATTTGTCGGTTCCAGTTTATAAATTGTTATTTTTCTGGGTTGCATTTGAACATCTTTACCGGCTCTAGCTAATTTATAGGCCCGCTGTCCGTTTATTTTAATTGCTGAATACTTAGGTGGAGTTTGGTCAATTTGGCCTTGAAATGACTTTAGGGCAGCTATAACCGACTGCCCACTTGGAATTTGCTTACTTACAAGCTGTTTGTTCCCTTCTTCATCTCCGGTAGTGCTTATTTCTCCTAGTTTCATTTCGACTTCATATGTTTTATCTAATTTAGTAAATTCATCGGCACATTTTGTGTAATTACCAATGAGAAGTACCAATATGCCACTTGCCAAAGGGTCTAAAGTCCCGGTATGTCCTACACGAAGTTTTTTAGGACTTTGACCTTTTTTAACTTCATATATGGATTTGCCGCTTTCTTTAAGTAGATTGCGCACTTTTGCCACAACGTCAAAACTAGTCCAGCCCACCGGCTTATCTACCAATAAAATTCCATTCATATATGACTTTACTTAAAGCTTTAGCTGATAGTTGGAACGCTGTCACTAAGTGGCTCAAATTGAATAATACTGTCCAATCCAACGAGAATCTTAAAATTATCTACTCCTGGATAAAACAATTCTACAGAAGTACCTGAAAACAGTTGGCTTTTCGATATTCCACCGTTAACCATTTCTCTTGCTTCAAATGGTTTGATTTCTTCTGTCAAACTATGGGTGGCTGCAAATGTCCAGCTTTCGCGGGATTGGTCGCCTATTTGACGGATAAACTTTTGGCCAGCGCTGTGACTTATACCGGATACCATAAAACTCTTGCCCTTTGAAGCTTCTAAATACTCACTCAATGTATTCAAAGCATCAGTATGCTCTTTTCTAATTTGTCTTTCTAAAGATAAAACTTTTTTGAGACTATCTAATGCACTAACAACATTTAAAGATGGGTCTAACTCGCTCATAATTACATTATGCAACGTTTCTAATAAAAATAAAATCTATAATCGTCTAGAAACTTTTCTTAATTTACTAGATTATAACGGCACACCGGTGTTGGGGTCACTCAAATTGGTTTGAGTGGGAGGTGAAGCCATTGGCAGTGGTGGCGGGACTGGTGGCGGCGTTGGTCCGCCCGTAGACGGCGAATCAGTAGTTTGTAAAACGGGTGGTAGGCCTATTGAACCACCGCTTTTAACCTCATCAACTTTAGTATCTAAATGAGGACTATCAACGGATTTTTCGATATCACTTAAAGTCTTGTCATTTGCAACATTTCCACCGGGAGGTTGAATTGACGGAGTATCTGATACATCGTGAGTTAGTAACGGCGCGCTGCTAGGCTGACTAGCCAGTGAATCACCACTAGAACTTGGTGGAGCTAGAGGATCGCTTAACCTTAGTGGTTTAGCGGTTTGAGGAGCGTCTTGCAGGACTTTTCGATCATCAGCAGGAGTTTCTCCACTAATTTCCTTGGCTCTGGCAGCCGCTTCAAGTTCAGCTAAGCGGCGCAGTGTTCCTTCGTCATCAATTTGGATTTTATCAACACTATCAGGATCTTCGTCTTCTCCCCCGTCAGCTGGCTTGTTAGCTGATGGCTTATTGTCATGGTCAATCTCTATTACTCCGGCCGTAGGTTTAGGCATCGGTGGGGCTGGTTTTGGCAATATAGCCGGCTGCAACTTTGGTGGGCTAGCTGGCTTGGCGGCAATTGGTGGTGGTGGAGTTTTCAAAGCTACTTGCGGTATTGGTTGAGGCTCTTCCAGTTTTGTAGCCACTAGTTGCTGATTTGCTCCGGCATTCATAAGTCTGGCTGCAATACTCATAGTTTGAGGTGTAGTTTTAGCATTACTGAAGCGCTGAGTTTGGGCGACTATACCAGTCAGAAAGGCTGTGGCAATTTGAGAGTCTAATATCGGTTTATTTTCTTCCTTCATGAGTTCGACTATGCTTACTAGAATTTCGCTTAAGCTGCTGGCCGTAGGTGATGTCAGATTAATCGAACCAACATCGGCTCCAGCTTGAATGTTAAGGCTAATTACTGAGGCGTCGTGTAGAATCCGTCCGTGAGCAATAATCGCCTGATCGAGATCCTCTTTCTTTTTAACACCTATGGCCAGTACTACGTCTATGTTGTACTCACCTTGGCTAAACTCTAAGTCCTTTTGGCTAAGATTAGTATGGTATGGGGTAATAAAGATCTTTACGAACTTATCTTCAACTTTATAACGCAGTTTATCTGCCTTGGCTTTATCCAAGGCGATAATGAAATCTCGCAAGCTGTCAGCTGACTTAGATAGATTTTTTTCAGGTTGTAAGAACTGAATTATAGAAGGTACTTGACCACTAAATACCGCTGTAGCGTGTTTACCTAGTTTATTTAATACAAGTCCAGTAGCAATAGCGCTGGCTAGTTGATCAACCGAAGGGTTGGCGCTAACCGTAACTAGAACATTAGCGGCTCCCTTTAGTAGTGCGGCCACTTGCTGTTTAGGATCCAAGGCCGGCTGGGGTGGGCGCCCGGCGGGATTCTGTTTAGGATCCATAAATGGTTGAGATGGACTTTGTTGCGGATTCATATGTAGTTTTTATTTTAACGGATTATAGAGGTCAGTCTAGCATAAAGCCAAGCTAATTTCAACAACTATTTAGTTAGGGCATCTAAACAGATTGATCAATTTAGCTTACGGGGTTTACAAACTAGTCCTACCTCTGTATAGTGTGGTTTCAATAGTTATATTAAAGTCCAGGTTAAGGAAGTTTATGCCCATTATTAAATCAGCTAAAAAGCGGGTACGTATCAGTCGTAAAGCTACGGCTCGAAATGTCCGGACTAAAAGGTTGGTAAAAGACTCAGTTAAAAGCTTAAAGTCTAAGTTTACAATTGAAGCCTTGCAAAAAGCCCAAAGTGCTATTGATACCGCTGTTAAAAAAGGCGTTTTAAGTAAAAATAAAGCCGCTCGTAAAAAAAGTAAGTTAGCTGCCCAAGCTAAAGCTGCCGGCGTGAAGTTAGCTGCTAAGAAATCCATCGCTAAGAAGAAACCGGCCCCTAAACCAGTTGTTAAAAAAGCCCCTACTAAAAAGACACCTGTTAAGAAAACTGCTGCAAAGAAATCTCCTGCCAAGAAAACTACAAAGTAATTGTCAGTAAGAAGTACTGCAAAGCATCATTGGCATCAATATTCTGAGTTTTTAAACGCAGGTCTAATCTAAAAGCCCGTCCAACCAACAGTTTTACATCAGTTAAACGTATATTTTTAGCAATATTAGCAGATTTACGTAGGACATAGGGGTTAAGCTTAGCCTGCTTAACGATTTCCTCAATACTACGCTGGCCAGATGACTTAATTACGGCTAAAACGTGAAGCTGCCAAGCAATCATGGCAATGATTTGCTGGGGCTCGACTTTTAGAGCCCGCTGTTCGTTATATAGTTCTATTGCCTTAGCTGTGTTGCCGCTAAATGCGGCATCCAAAAGTTCAAAAATGGAACTTTGCGGCGAACGTTCTGTTAATGATTCAATAGCATCGCGGGCTATTTTGGGATTATAAATAACTAATTTATCTAGTTCCTGGGCTAACAAGAGTTGATTTTGACCGACTCTTTCAATCAAATAATTTGCATCAGTTGAGCTTATGCTACCGCCACTAGTTTTTATATATTGAACAATCCAGTTGTTCAGTTGTGTAGTATCTAGTTCTAAGTATTCGTTGAACTCAGTTTTAGTCTTTAACAGCTTAAAGTAGCTGGATCTACGATCTATTTTGGGTTCTACAATAACTAAATCATTAGTCCCAGGAACGTCTTTTATAACCTGCTCAATGCTTTCAGCAAACTGTTTTTGGAAGCTTGGGTTTCGTAAAATTAGCATTTTTTTGGGAGCTAAGAACGGTAAGCTGTGAGCGGCTTCTATCATCCTGGCAGACGGCACTTCCTCACCGTCTAATTTCTCAAGTCCAAAATCTCCGAACTTATCTCTATACTTATTTATAAGATCTTTGACTTCATTATTAAGCCTAAAGCTATTTGGTCCAGTCAAAGTGATTATCATGATTTATCTTTGACAAGTTTTTGACAGTGTGGACATATATGTGTGCCCCGACCAGCTACACGTATTTTTTCAATAGTTCTGTCGCAACGCGGACAGGCTTGGCCCTGACGACGGAAGACTTTAGCAAAGCTCAAGTAACTTCCCTGATTGCCCAAGGCGTCGACATAGTTCCTATCGGTTGAGCCACCGCGTAAAATACTTAATTTTAGAACTTTGCGTAGTTCATTAAACAATTTACTTATCTTGGGCTCGGACAAATTTTTGACTAAAGTTGCTGGGTGAATCTTAGCTGCCCAAAGACTTTCATCGGAGTAGATATTGCCAACTCCGGCTATTATCGTTTGGTCTAAAATGACAGCTTTTACGGAACTGTTGGGTCGCCGATTTAGCCTGGTGGCAAAATCGCTAGCTGTAAACTCATTGCCGAGTGGTTCGGGGCCAATTGTTTTGAAAAAATCGATGTTTGGCACTTCAGCTGTAGGCAATAGTCTAACCCAGCCGAATTTACGCTGATCGTTAAAAAACAAATTATCACTGCCATTTAATTCAAATATTACCCTGGTCGATTTGTCTGGCAATTGTCCAATTAAGCTTTTGGAAGGATGCCCTGCCCCAAATCTTTCTTCGGTTTTTGCTAAAGTTAATTTTTTGACATAAACTAACTGGCCAGTCATTTTAAGGTGAATTACTAGACTATAGTTAGTATCGAGTTCAACTAATAAGGCTTTGCCGCGGCGTTTAATATTTTTAATTTGAGAACCAAGTAAGAATTCGTCGACATCGCTTTTAGCGTTGGGAAAAGATTTTTCGAAGTCATAAGTAACTCCGGTAATTCTGTTTCCAGGGATAATTTTAGTTAAGCCTAATCTAATGGTCTCAACCTCTGGTAACTCCGGCATAGTACCCCAATTATATCAATTAACTAATACCAGGTTTCACGATTGCCCAAGTCGATACTATCTAAAACTGCTATGAAGCCAGCTTGTAAAAATCTTCCAGCATCAGGTTCAGGATCATCTGAAAAATCATTTGCATTATTGGCCAGTAAGCGATAACAATCTCCCCACGGCTGTACTAAGACTGCACAATACCCGTTGGCTGGTCTTACTTCACCAAAAATATCGGCTCCTTCCGTTTTTAGATCAGTCAAATTGGAAAGTTCTTGGACTTCTTTAAAATCCCAAGGTTTCCCGTCTAGAAACATACCGGGGTAGTTTTCGTCTATTTCTTGATACATAGCATCAAGTTCAAGTGTTAGACGTAGAGCTATATATAGGGCGGTCTGGCGATCTAAATTTGTAACATCCAGGCTGCGACCGTGGTAATCCGATAATGCCACCACACCACTGTTAGTTAAAATCTCGGAATTTTCAAAAAAATTATCCATTTAGTTTAGACTATCATCATAATTATGGCTATACATAAGCATTACCAAAGTTAAGGATATAATAAGTAAGTGACAAAGTCTTTAACTGATATTTTGGCAGATAAATGGGATGAACCTGACGAAATAAAAGTTATCAAAGACTATGTACTTCAGAAATTTGATGAGCCTGTAGCGATTAGTATTCATCCCAAGCAAATAACTATTCATGCCCCTAACGCTTCAGCAGCAGCTGCCCTGCGATTACATATTTACGACTTACAAAAGTTGGTTAAATCAGCTAAAAAAATAGTTATCAGGATTGGTATCTGAAGCACCTGCGGTTCGTTCGACAACTCTCCGGCCAATATCCATATGAATTATTTCCGGAGTTTCGCCTCTTTCTTCAGTCCGAATATCTGATTCCAGGGCCTCTGTTCCAAAAAAGGCCATAGCTCCAAAATCTATTTCATGTGTCAAACCATATTCACTTTCAATAATGGCCATTATTTGTTCCTTTTTATCTTTAAATTCTAGCTTTTATTATAAACCTTAGCGTCAACCTTTGGCTAGAATTTCTTGCAGTTCGCTTTTCATTTGCTTAAAGTTTTTATATAAAATTGCTTGCAGGCCAGCTCGTTTAGCACCTTCCACATGGCGGACTATATCGTCTATATGGACGGTTTCAGATGGTTTAACTCCTAATTGTTTAACTATGTACTGATAAATTTCCGGTTGCGGTTTAATCATACCTACTTCAGAGGATATGACAATCGTATCAAATAGTTCATTTAGATGAGTTTTGGCAATTACTGGTTCTAAAAATTCGTAGTGGGCATTGCTTAGCAGTCCGGTTTTATAAGTTTTACGAAGCTTGGCAACCAGAGCCAGGATCTCTGGATTAAGTTGTTCACTGTCGTACAAGTTTTGAATTTCCTGGGGATCTTTGCCGGTTTTAGTGGCAACTTTATCAATAAAGGCCTCCCAGCGCACTTCGCCTTTATTTACGGCATTAGATAGCTCATGAAAGCCACCTTGAATATTTTTATCTTCTTTAACCAACTTCCAATATTCATCTGAACAAATCACTCCAAAATAATCAAAAATAACGGCTTTGATCATGAGGCTACTATATCAGCTAACTATAGTTGGACGTCAGACGTAAATCTATCGTAATCGGTAATTTGTGATCTAAATAGGGTTTGAATAATGCCTCTTTGGCCGGCCATTGTCCCAGCGCTACAGGAACTGGACCATAAATGTGAATCATGTCCATCGTTGCTTATAAAATCATAGTTATAATGAAGTCCTAAAGGACAGGTGCCGTCTTCTTTAGGGTTTTTTAGATTGCGCTTTAAGCTAAAGCCTTCATTACTCATAGCTGCTAAAAAAGCCCGGTAAGCGTCTTGGTTATTAACAAAGCTTTCAGATTTTAAAATATTGCCTTGGTAACCTTGAAATATGCTAATCATTCGGGCGTAACGATCTACGGCAATCGTAATCGATCGGCGGACATCATCGCCTTGTAAACGTCCAGCAATAGTCAGTTCTACTCGGGCATCGCTGTCTGAGTAATCGGCTAAAACCTTGGAGGTAGTGCCTTTTTGGGTACTTGAGGGAGAATGTCTAAAAATAATAATCGTTAAAAACACCAATAAGACTATGACTAAAAATGTTGCAGCAGCTCTCATAATATACTCTCTAAACAATTATATAATAACACCATTGCGACAGTTTGGCAATAAGACTGGGGTAGCAGTGTCTTTACTGCAGGTTTATAATATAAGTGGTATGAGTACAATTACCCAAGCATTTTATGACGTAAAACGCCTACACTTTGTACCCAAAATGCTGCGGTCTATGGCTCAACTGGATATGCCGCTGTCAATCGGTTATGGCCAAACAAATTCTCAGCCTACCACTGTACGTTTAATGTTAGAGTGGCTGGACGCCAAACATGGTCAAAAAGTTTTAGATTTAGGTAGCGGCAGTGGCTGGACAACCGCCCTACTCGGTCACATTGTCGGTAAATTGGGTACAGTTTACGGTGTGGAGCGTATACCGGAGTTATTGGAGTTTGGTCGCAGGAATTGCCAAGCTGCCAATGTATTTAATACGGAGTTCTTTTTAGCTAGCGATGATATCGGTCTACTGGCACACGCCCCTTTTGATCGCATATTAGTCAGTGCTAATGCTAATGAATTTCCTAAGGAACTATTAAATCAGTTAAAGGTCGGCGGCAAAATTGTGGTGCCAGTAAACGGTATTATTCAAGAAGTTACAAAGTTAGCCCGCGGTAAGTTAAAAACCAAAGAACATCCCAGTTTTATTTTTGTTCCCTTAGTTAAATGAATTAAGCAAAGGTCTTTAAAACGGCTTGTTTATTGACTTCGTAAACCAGCTTATAGGCTTATTTTTGATTGGCCCATTTATAAGCATTGTGTTCCTCAGAAAGACGAATCTCACCATCAAATTCGGCGTCAGCTTTATCTATTTCGGATAAATCATTATGCACGCCAACTTCCTGAGTCTCATAAGAAATAGTCCAACCCTCACGCTCAACAGCACAATAAATATCAAAACCGGCATTTTCTAATTCTTGAATTGTAGTTTCGATTTGTTCCTTAAACTTAGTATTAACCTTACCGCTCTTTAGATCTACTCGGGTGGAGAATGATGTAGCTAAAAATAATTTATTCATATCGATATAATACTAACAAGATAATTGTCTATCTGGGTACCCAACTAATAAAATCTATCCCTGTAACTCTTTCAGAACTGATGTCCTCACTATGCCAATCTGCGTAATGACTAATTCCCTTTAACTGCCTTAAATTAGTGCCCTCTCGCCCCCATCGCCTTTGGCGAGATAATAGTACGTAGCCCGGTTCTAATTTATTGACATGCACCCATCCCTCATTGGGAAATTTTTCCATATGACCTGGCTGGGATGACCCTAAATAGGTAGTTAGAGCTTCATGATCAGTATGAATCTTTTGTAAGCCTCTATGGTTATTGAAAGTTTGAACTTGAATTTGTCCACCAGCAATACGATTTAGGTTATCTATCCCCTTAATTCTTGGTAATAATAAATTATCTATGTAGCCCCGTATTGCTTCGTAAACTATACGAAACTCTTGGGCCATAGCCCTACTGGTTTGCTCATCAGAAATAGTTGGATAATAATCCGGACTATACTCGTATTCATAATAATAGGTGTTTTCGTTGGTACGATTGTGTCTTCTCAAATCCGCATAGTGCTCAACCATACCTTGGGGATTAACGCCTTTGGGCATTGCTACATATGCCAATCCGCAATCGGGATTATTCAAAGCATCAAAAATTTGCTCTGGATCAACTTCGTATTTAGGCAGCACATCTGCGGAATCTAATACTGGCATAAGTTAGTTATATTTAGTAATTTTAGTAATTGCAAGCATAAGATCTTTGTGGGTTTAAATTGTTGACTTAATTTTTTTGCGATTGGCCACAACTCGTTTCTTATATTCAGCCAAGGTCATGTAAGTTTTAGTGTCTTTAACTCTATCAACAAACAATACCCCATTTAAGTGATCTATCTCGTGTTGAATAACTTGGGCTGGTAATCCTCTAAACGGTTTTGTTTGTTCAAGACCATTCTCATCAAGATATTTAAGTGTAATTTTGGTGAAGCGTGGTACTTTGGCAAACAGAGGTATTTTACCGGCACTTAAACATCCTTCCCATCTAGGTTTTAGGCTACTTTTAGCTTGGATTTTAGGATTTATTATTACCTGGTCAAATGCTTTGACTTTAGGACGATGAGCGGTTGGGTGAATAGCTATGACTGCCAAGGAAATACTTTTGCCAACTTGGGGTGCAGCTATACCAACACCCATTTTTTTAGACATCAGTGTGTATCGCATGTTTTTAATCAAGTTCTGGATGTTTGCTGATTTTATCTCTGAAATGCTAAGTTTACGAGCTTTTTTACGCAGTAAAGGATTACCAAACTCGGTAGCCGCTAATAATTTCATATCATAATAATAACATCGGACATCATCGTTAACTTCTATTCTTTGCCTCTCACTCACTGGCTCAAACCATCCTTAAACTGGCAGTTCAATGAAGGATTATTTACATGTCAAATGCTATATTTTACTTGTATTGTTGAATTCTGCCATGTATAATAACGGCATGAAAACTATCATTAGTGAACGAGGTCAAACAGCAGTACCTGCTCAAGTTCGTCGTCGATTCGGACTTAAATCGGGACAACAATTACAATGGGTAGCTGATGGTCAAATAATCTATGTGGTACCTATCTCAAGAGATGCAATTAAGTCATTCCGTGGCTCTAGCCCCGCGAGTGGTCTTAGTAGTGCCTTATTGAAAGCTCGTCAGATTGATGCCTAGCGGTTCGTCAAGTAGTGTTGGGCTTTTTGTACTCGACACTTCAGCTTTACTTACATTACACCAGGATGAGCCAGGTGCAGAAGAAGTTGAAACTGTGCTTGCCCAAAGTGGTGAAGGTCAGAGAGTTTGGATTTGTTTCATTTCCCTTATGGAATTCTTCTACATTATTCAGCAACAAGCTGGGGTTGAAAAAGCTAGGCTAAGTTATGCTGGTCTTAAGCAATTACCTCTGATGGTTATAGAGAGCGATGAAGAACTTGGTCTAATAGCTGCGGACATAAAGGCTACTTGTCAACTATCGATGGCCGAAGCCTGGATTGCTGCGACGACGGAAAGATTGGACGCCAAATTAATACACAAAGATCGAGAATTCGAACAGCTAAAGTCCCGTATTAAATTACACAATCTACCCTACAAGAACGTAAAGTAAGAGATACTTATTATAACTCGCCCCAGTTTTTGCCAATGTCAGTATCTACTGTTAGCTTAACAGGTAGTTTGACTACGTTCTCCATTGTCTCTTTAAGTAATTTGGCAGTTTTTTCACCACTACTAGCGGGGCATTCTACTAATATTGAGTCATGAATTTGTAGTAGCATCTTACAATCAGTGCCGGCTAGTTTTTTATCAACGTGAATCATGGCCATTTTCATAATATCGGCAGCGGTGCCTTGAAAAGGCATGTTTACAGCTGCTCGCATGGCAGCTTCGCGAACTACAAAGTTAGAGGAATGAATGTCCGGAGTAGGTCTCCTGCGACCGAATAAGGTTTCGACATAGCCTTTGTCCCTAGCCTGTTGGCGAATAGACTCTATGTATTTAAGTAGTTTGGGACGAACTTCAAAGTAACGATCGATAAAGTGTTTAGCTTGTTCATAGCTCATACCAGTGGTTTGAACCAGTCCATGTGGTCCTTGGCCGTACATGATGCCAAAGTTCACAGCCTTAGCTGCTCTACGCATATTTTTGGTGACATCCTCAGGCTCGCGCTCATAAACTAGGGCGGCTGTAGCTGTATGAACGTCAATATCCTTATTAAACTGCTCTATTAAGTCTTTATCTCCGCATAGATAAGCCGCTAACCTAAGTTCAAACTGACTATAATCGGCACCGACTAATACTTTTTGGGGTCCGGCAATAAAGGCCGTACGGATTTCTTTACCTAGTTCTGTTCGTACTGGAATATTCTGCAAATTAGGATCATTACTGCTTAATCGACCTGTTTGGGCTACAGTCAGAGCGTAGGTTGTGTGCAGACGGGAGTTTTCATCGACTTGCCCTGGTAAAGTATCAATATAGGTGTTTTTTAGTTTAGTAACTTCGCGGTAATGGGTAATTAAGTCAATAATCGGGTGAGTAGATCGTAGTTTATCTAGCTCGCTGGCTGCCGTACTATAACCGGTTTTACCCTTTTTAATTCCTTCTTTCGGTAGGTTTAACTTGTCAAATAAAACTTCAGCTAGTTGGGCTGGACTAGAAATGTTAAATTCATGGTCAGCGTGGCCATAAATTTGTTGTTGTAAGTCTGAAATCATGTCATCAACTTGAGTTGCCATTGCTTCTAAGTGTTTAGTATCTAGTTCAATGCCTTGGTATTCCATTTTGGCTAGGACTGGGATTATTGGCCACTCTATAGTTTGAGCTAGGTTGTTAAGTTTAGGACTTTTAACTAGCTCAGCTTTTTGACTTTTATAAAGGGCTCTAATAACGGCAGAGACTTCAGCTGCTCGGTTGGCTAGTTCCACTGTTGTCAAGTCTTCAAATGGTGATCCGCCATAATCTATAGCAGTTTGAGCCAGACCACTTAGTGATTGATCGCGCTGAAGTGGATTTAGTAGAAAGGCTCCAATTTGCACGTCATGGCTTATTTCTGGTAATTGACTGCCAATACCAAGCAGTACTTTAAGATATGATTTAAGATCGTACCCAATTACTGCACCAAGACCAAATAACTTAGTTTTGACGGAACTTGGACTAAGTTTAGTTAAATCCAAGACGAAGGTGGTTTTAACATCGGGACTTAGTATTAGCAGCTGGGGATCGCGACCATGTTTACCGGCTGACCGGGAATGTACAATAATTTCTTTGGATTTAGTTAGATCGATAGCTTGTAGCTTATCGCTAGTATCAATAACTGTATTCTTACCTATAGTTAAGTTTCCGGAGCTACCACTCGAAGTAAGTTGCCTGTCGATGGTAAGTTCTGGTACTGTCATTATTTCTGGTAGTTGCCTGGCAAGTGTTCTAAATTCTAGTTTTTGCATTAATTTTTGTAGCTCTATAGGATCGCATTTGGTACCGTCTACCTCTTTAAAATTAAGCTTTAGTGGCGCATCTGTCCAAATTGATGCTAATTTTTTACTCAAGTAGGCTAGTTCTTTGCCGGCCTCCAGTTTCTTGCGCAAATTTTCTTTAATAAGGTCTAGATTTTCATATACACCGTCTAAAGTTTTAAACTGCTTAAGTAGTTCGATAGCACCCTTCTCACCTATTCCCGGAACTCCTGGGATATTATCTGAGCTATCGCCTTTTAAAGATTTAAGATCTAAAAATTGATGTACGAATATTCCATACTTGGCCTCAAAGCTTTTGGGACTATATAGCTCAATATTGGATAGTCCAGTTTTTAAAGCGTAAACGTGCACATTGTCATTAATAAGTTGTAGCATATCTAGATCTGAAGTTATAAGCATGGTGTCAACGTCTTTTGACTGAGCTTGTACGGCTAGTGTGCCCATTATGTCGTCGGCTTCAAAGTCGTCTAGTTCATAAAGCGGCCAACCAAAGGCTTTCAAAAGTTCATGTAAGACTGGTATTTGGGCATGAAAATCTGGTGGTGCTGGTTTACGGCCAGCCTTATATTCCGGATAGATTTTTAGCCTGGCTCGGATATTAGTTTTGGGTTTATCCCAAGCTACAGCTACATAATCTGGTTTAAGCCGTTTAATTACTTCCAGTGCCATTACCGCAAAGCCGTAGACCCCGCCGGTTGGGATACCATCTTTGGTACTTAGATTGGGCATCGCATAGTAGCCACGGTAAAATACTGACTTACCATCAATAATTGCCAGTCGTTTGCGTCCCTGTTGAACCATGTTAATAAGTATACCTCTAAGTTAGATTATAAGAATGTACGCTTAGCTATCGGTATAATGAATGTGTCTCCTCGTCTGTTGACTTAGACTTATAGTAAAGAGTTAAGAAAAGGCTATACTTTTACTTGTTATGCTATTGGACCCATGTGAATCTTGTTTACAAGAAACATCTATGATTAACCCACGAGCTATGAAAATCATAGTCGAACGAAGTGAGCTTGAACTTAAGTGGTTTTATCGTTATCGCTGCTCTAATCAACAATGCGAAAGGATTAACCTTAGACCAGCTGCGGCCCATTTAGTGGGTGCCTTAATGGCTCGTAATGTAGAGTTAGTTCAGATTAATTTCGCCTATGAACACCAATTAGAAGGTCTACCGCCAAATGGAGATTTGAATGAATATGTTGTAGACTGTTTTGCCACAACGATAAATAACCTAACAGATGAAGAAATTCTTATATTAGCAACTCGCTCAGAACATTAACTTAGGCATTAATCTAACTAGCACTATTTAATCGCTGCAATAAAACCATTTCATTGACATAAACAAGTGGTGGACGAACATCGGATGTAATCTCCTGTCCAGCGTGATAAAAACTATCGCCTGGCTCATCTCCCAAGACTACTGTAGGAGCCGACATTCTGATAGCCTTTTGCCTTGCCCACTGCATTACTTGTAGTTCGTCTTTTGGCCGATACTGACCATTGGTAGCCACAACTAGTTGTGCCCCATCCAATTGATTAGCATGAACCAAATTAGCCAGTGCCGATAGACCATCTAGTAAACCATGGTTATGATCATTGGGCTGAATAAGACCTAGCGTAGGTGAATTATTTCGTGTCATATAAACTAAGTCCTCTATTTCCGGTATTGGATCATCACTCCATAGCTCCATAGTAGTAAGTGTTTCATAACCCGATTGCTTGGCACTAGCTAAACTAACTTGAAACTGAGTCCAACCATCAACTCCAAGTAAATGGTGCTGAGCTATTTGCTGTGCTTTGTCAAACTCCGGATTTGGTTGTCCATTTTTAAGCGGATCTACTCTATATTTACCAGAACCAAACTGATATAAGATTTGGTCAGCCACATCTTCATCACCGTAAATTAATCTCATAGCATCAACAGCTAATTCACGGCGTACCACAGACGTTTTATTAGCACCTCCCTCAACTACGAAGAGTGCTTTAGTTTCATCGATTTTATCTGTATCGGCTTGGATTTGCATACGATTTTTAATCATGCCCAGTCGGACCGCTAAACTAAGAACACTTTCAGCACGGGCTTCAGTTGCTCGCACTATCCTTTCACTAGCGTTTCGTTCAAATTCCCAGCGAGCCTGATAAGGCTCCATAGGTTGTCTTGGTGGCAATATAACTTCAGCAGCTTCTTGAGGCGACAGAGCATATTTTTCAACTAATGCCGCGGCGGCGATTTCACCTAGGACACCATGCGGTCCAAAAGCCATTTCCAAATCAGCCAACCGTTCAGCTAATGATTCATCTCTTGCGGGTTGTTCCATAGACATCGTCATCACCTCTTATAGTCTGTTCATTATTATACCATTATTTAGAATAAATCCTAGGGGGGTTAGTGTTCTAAAGTTGCAAAAAATATTCAATATAGTATAATAATTAAAATATGCCTGAAAAAGAAGTTCCAATTGAGTTATTACTTCGAGGTGAAGGTTTAGCTGAAATGTCTGCTCAACAGTTAGATTCACTCGTTCTTCGGTTAGGAAAACAAGGTATTGACGTTGTATCAGCTGATGGTCTAGTTGATCAAGATGAAGCAACCATTGAGTTCTTTGGACGCACACCTGAAGCAGTCGCTGAAGATCTAATTGGTAAACAATTATTTATTGGTTCGAAACATGCTGAAATAACTGCTGTCCTCCCCCAAACCGCCAAGGAAAACTCTAAGTGGTTAGATAAACCTTTGTTTGGTCCTTATCCAGTTGATGTTTATGTTTCGCCTTATCGCGGTTCCCATTTATTATTCATGCGAACTGGTGCTTTAAATAGTTGTGTCCGTATAGATGGGGTGGAAACCTCTCGTAATTCATACCCCCGCCCAGGACAAGTAGCCAAGTATTTTGGAGCCAATAGTGAACGCACTGGAAACGTCATCTTAGTAGGTGATGATTCAGTTGTTGTAGACTGGTCCTAAATTTATTTTATCTCACGATTACCGCACCGTTGCTATTCTTCAAGTATTTAAATAACAAGTAGTTTTTAGAATTAAAAGTACGGGCATAGCCTCGCTTTTTTATCTCGACCTGGGGTATTTGTTCAACCGTTTGGTATCGGTTCTTTAATCTTTCCATACCGGCTAAAATAGTTTGTTCTTCTTTTAAAACTGCACGATCAAGGTTATTGATATTGGCGCGGATAGTTTTTTTATCATCTATAGTGAAACTGGTGGCAATTTTACGTGAATCTTTGAGTTTTACATTAGTCCTTTTGAATTTTAAGCCTTGCATTAACCCAGACCCTAATTTACTTATATCGGCATCTAAAGTAGCTTCACAATCACTGATTTTTTCTAAAGTAATTAATCGAGTTCTTACGGCGGTACCAGATTTAACATCACCGCTGTATTCATGTACTACTTTAAAACCTAACTTACTAACCGCGGCATAAAAAGTTTGAGTATTTTTAAGATCAAGATTGTTGGTTAAACTAATTACAGCCCGCCCGCCAACAGTTAAGACACGGTTAAGTTCCCTAATTACTTCTAGCCGTTCATAATCCTGGCGTGTCGGTATAAAACTTGTGTAATGAAGTGACAGAGCCAGGTTAGCATAATCCATTGTCTTGTCGGCAATTGGTAATTTGAGGTAGCTTCCGACAATTTTCCTGCCTTTTTTGCCATTAAAATGATGTTCATTAAAGTCTAGGCTGTATATTTGTTTCTGATATGGTTCAATAATATGCTGTTTTAGAATTTCTGGTCCAGATGCGATGTCTAATATTCGGATTTTTGACGGATTTTGTTTACGGGCTCTGACTTGCCGGTCAATCACAGTACCGGTTAATCTACTGACGTTTGCCTGATAACTTCTACTGCCCATAATCGAATATGTTTGGGCATATTCCTTGCCGTATTTGGCTTTAAACTTGGCAAAGTTTTGTTCGCCAGCCTGCTTACCATGACTAAAGAACTTAAGCATTCGATCAACCGAAGATAAGTAGAACTTGGCTAAGTCGGGATTATATTCAAGATTGGGGTTACCTTTTTTCTCATCGAAGGTTAGTAATTCGCGCTCTAGTTGCGATAGTGGGATACCGCGCAGTAGCTTTTCGACGGCTTCATATTTGGATTTAATATAAAAGTGAATACCCTCTTCTATTGTGCCACTGGTAATATAGCTATGGCTAATTAGGTCTTTGGTTAGACCCGGTCGATAGACGCGGCCTCGCTGTTGGAGTTTGTCATATTCTGTCCACGGTTCGTTATAGAAGATCAGTTCATCAGCAGCCGAAAAATCTACACCAACATCAGCTGTTTGTCCGCTAACTGCCAATAGCATTTTGCCCGGTTGTTTTAATTGCTTTTGAATTGCTTGGCGCTGACTCTTGCTAACGTTTACATGAATTGTTCTTATTAGGACATCGTCTGGTAAGTTAAGATCAGCAAATATGGTGTTTTTACCTCTTATGACATCCTGAATATAGCCATTCACGAACATTACAACCTTATCTTTAGTTTCAAAAGTTGTCCGTAAGCTAACACCGACATCGGTAGCTTTTGTTTCTGTTGCACTTTCAAGGTCAGTAAAAAATCTAGGATTAAGCACAAATTTTCGAAGTACTTGCAGTTTCTCGGTGGCTGTTAATTCGTCTTCATCAAGTAAAACATCATAAGCTTGCTGGACCTGGGGTGACAGTTGATAAGTGTGGACTTTTTCTTCTAGTCTGGGCATATCAATACTTTCGGCTAAGGACTTCATTTGCATTCTTGGTACTAGTAGACTTCTAAGGTCTAAGACATCTCCCTGTAATAGTTGAGCTGTTAGTTCTTTATTTGCGACGTGTTCAAATTTTTCTGGATACAGTAGTTTAAGAACCATGGCAATGTCACCAATTTTATTTGGTACTGGGGTACCAGAAAGTAATGCTAGATATTGCGGACTACCTTCTAGATTAGATGCTCCAGCCAGTTTGACTAGATTATCCGCTCGCCTTCCACTTATAAGATTTTTTAGTTTGTGGGCTTCATCAACAATTAACATGTCAAAGCCTAGTTGTTCTAATGCTGCTCTATACTTGTCGGTTAGACGTTCATGGGACAAGATGATATAGTCATAATCTTCGGCGTTTATGTTTTTTAGGGCTTTCAGACTGTCGACGGTCAGTACTCGAGGTGCTTCTCCTTGTTTAAAGTAACCATTGGTTTCGCCATCTTCGCTTTGGATGTCTGATAAGTATGTTTGCCAGATTTCCACCACGTTACTTGGTACTACTATTAAAGCCCTTTTTACGCCTAGGTTTTCCTTAGCCAGAATAGCTGAAGCACTTTTACCAACACCCATTTCATCGGCAATTAGCATTCTTTGTTTAGTCTCAATTTCTTTAATGTTTATGTATTGGTTTAAGTCTGGGAATGCCCGGCCCTCTTTTAATTTATCAACAATATTTGTTGGCTTGACTATCTCAAATAGTGAATTGAAATAGTCTTGGACTTCGTCAAATACGTCGTCCAGGTCTGGAGTAGTGTATATAAGTGTTTGTTCTCTTAAGTGATCAATATATGAAGTTAAAATTGATAGATCTGGTTCTTTTGAGCCGGCTTTTTTCGACTGATTGTAATTGCTTAAACAACTGTTTTTGACAACTTCAATGAAACCATCTTTTAGGTTTTGGTCTGAAAGAAATTCCAGTCCCATCTCTAATTTATCTAATCGAAGATCACCTCTTATAACTAAAAAGTCACCTAGATAATCGGCGATTATACTTCTGACATAAGGTACTGGGATCTTTTTATATTCCGGATGGAATTGATATATTAAGTCGATTGATCTTTCAGCACCCCAAAGTTCAACAAACCCCCGAAACTTTACCGCATCCATGCTCTCACCAGACTGTATATCGATAAGAGTATTGATCAAGCTAGACGATAATACTTCTTTTTCGCCAATTACCGAACGTAAAGAGTCCTGAATTGACTTAATTTGATAAGGGCTAAGGTAAAGCGCTAGTCGGCCATCATCAGTTGTTCGATATTTCATAAGTACCTGGTCAGGATCTCTTTTCTTTAGAGCATGGGCTTGAGCATAAACCGTACTTAAGCTTACGTCCCATAATTCAGATAAATCTTTAGCAGATTTCCAATCATCAAGCACAAAACTATCAAGTTGTCGTTCAACTGTCATTCTTTCTATTTGTTGTGGTGTGTAAAAGGCCACGCGTCTTTTAATATCTGGCACCTTACCGACATAGAATTGTTCTTCGGGATATCTGGAACGAAATTCCCTGGTAATGCGTATTACTGTTTCTTTATTTATATTCCACATATTAGTTAATTCTTGTATGGTTTTCGATCCTTCAGGCACTGAGTCAGACACATTGTGGGAGTTCTCCATAATCCGCATTTGCTCGAGATTTAAATGAGCAACCCGTTTATATGCCCCAGGAATTTTAAATTTAGCAATACTCTGGTCAGGATTTGCGTCGCAAAAAGCCTGTATTCTTCTTCGCGTTTCACTCGCACTTACTCCCCAAATTTCAGCTGCTTGGTGTATGCTTTTATAATCTGATGATGCACTATCAATAGAGTTCTTTCTTATTTGTTCAGCTTGTTCAGTAGTAAGTCTCTTTTCAAGCCTCGAGCCATTAGTTACAGTTAAGATCTGTACATCAGGGTTTTGTTGAATAAACCAAGAAACTGTGTTACGTGCTCTCGTTATATTAACACCCCATAAGACAGCTATTTCTTTGATTGACAATGTTCCTTCTGGCACGGCACGACTACGATCATACGAGGATTTTATAATCTCAACCTGTTCAGCCGAATACTTATATATATTATGTGAGGACTTTGAGCCTCTGACAAGTGTAAGAGGTTCGTCAGGATGTGTAGCACGAAAGTTTCTGGCAATTTTTCTTGCATTACTTTCACTTATACCAAGTTCTTGCGCTATGTCCTCTGTGGAATATCCTTCTAGCGGAATAGATTGATTTTCGTCTTCTATTAACGCGGCCTGGTCAGCTGTAATAATTCGAACTTTTCGATCGGAGCTATCTACTCGATATTTCTTAAGTTCTTGAGTGGGATATTTTTCCTGGAACCGCTTGATACGCTCACGAGCTGCACCAAGGCTTATCCCCCACATCTCTGCGAGTTCTTTCGGTGTTTTTGCTCCTTCGGGTGGTTGAATATTGCGATTATCTTCTAGCTCCATGAGATTAACTTGTTCAGAGGTATAAGCAATAATCGGCTTAGTATTTTTTGCACGACTATCCTTGTTACTTTTAAACACAAACTGTTCATCCTGATGACGATCGCGAAATTTTTTTGTAATTATTCTAACTAGCGATTTACTCACTCCCCATTTTTTGGCTAACAAGGCATTAGTTAAGTTTTCGGGCTGTACCTCAATATAAGAATCGAAATTCAATGTTTCTTCAGGAATAACAAATGAATCATCTGCTAAGGCGCCATTAATAGCCTGTGCTCCTAATTGTTCCGGTAACGCAGGCCGTTCTTGAGGGGTGTCCTCTGATTCAGGGTTAACAGCTGCCTCTGACATATAATACCTAACAGGGGTATTATAATATTTTTTGTACTAAAGCGCTAGTGTATTTTATACGATGATAAGGTGTTACGGCTATCGTTCTTAAAGTTTAGTAATATTTGTTGTGATCGTATCTGTTGATTTTAGTTAATTATCTAGCTATATTTATTACTAATCTATAGACTATTTAAGTAAAATGTGTTACAATATTGTAATGACTCTACAAGGCGATTCAAAATTCGCTGAAATCACTACCTCACCTGCTTACCGAGAAGCATTTAATGATGCTTTTGATACAGATAATGAAGCATATCTACGTCAACAACAAGAGGCTAATGATATTATCTATCAAGCCCATGAATCACATGCTTCAAACGTCGATGCTGATTGGGATGCCCGGCGTTTAGCTACTATAGCCCGATTAATTGGTGTTGATTTAGGTCCATTTAATGGTTATTTTCAATCTTTAGGTGGTAATGCTCGCCCCAGCGATGAAAAAACTGTTCATGATCTTGGTGAACCGGGTCCGGTTATTACAAATAGCATTATTAGTGGCATTAAAGATATGGCAACCCATCCAATAGATTTTCTATCATTATCTTTAGACAGGATTGAGGGCCGTAAGCGACAAGGTCCTAACAGTATTGGACCAGAGAATTACGCCACAACCTTAAAGTATTTCGCCGATTCATTAACTGCCTTAGATGTTCGATATCTTGATAAGCAGAAGATATCTGAACTTGTCGAAAAAGCCCTCAATGGATTTGGAAACATCGCCCAAAAAGATATGCCAAATATTGTAGAAATGACAAACATTTATTTTGCAATCCGAGCCCTGCCAAAAGCTGCCGTCCCTGAAAGTTCCACCCCGATTATATTGACGAATTCCTTGGAACAATTACCAACTTATCACCGAAAGATTTTCCCACTACTGTTTGGAGCTTTAGCTAAAGTTCCAGTTGGTCAGTACGCTACAGAAACAGCTTCATTAATTGATTTGGCACTGCGTCAATATGGTGGTTTTGAAACTACTAAAGATATGCGTGTTGCCCTTCGAGCTTTAAGCAATTTAACACCATGTCCGGAATCCAACCAGGCATTTAAGACTTTTCTAGATAACAGGCATGATCTAGAAGATCCATTAGATCTATCGGGTATTGATGAAACCAATCAATTGCTTTTGACAACTGTAAATAAGGCTATTGATGATCCCGATCTAACCCTTGAGGCCAAGGAAATGGCCAAGACCTGCGCAACTAATGCTATTAAGTTATACAAAAAAGCCGAATCTGAGGGTGAATCTACTGAAACAGAACTAGGTTTTATGCATAGTACAGTTGATAGAGCTGTCGAAAATTGGTCAAAGATATAATTGTTACTGTAATCAATTAGCCCAAAGTCCCTGCTAAATTTCATATAGTTCTTAATATCTCCGGTTCAATTACACTTGCCCAGATCGCTTTATTTTGCCCAGCAATTAGTTGTTTTTCTGTAGTCGTATAAAAGGTCATATCTTCGTCCATACCACTGTCTTCAAGTTTGTATCGGATGTATTTGCATATTCTTTTCTGATGGTTCAGATTAGAAAAAACTAGCAGTATGTCCGGATAGTTAGTATCGGTACTTGCTTCCCAATCACCTAAGTCCCGATGAACTAAATAATTGTCTATACGTTTTTTAATTATAAAACCAGGCATATCCCCGAAAAGTTCAAGCATATACTCCGAAGTTCTTGTAGCTGATCTTTTTCTACGGTTTAGATATAAATCTGGCAGTGGTCTTGGGAAATAATCAAATATGGCAAGTTCCGATCTAGCAAATATATGGAACATATTGGGATAAATCTTTCTCAGGCTTAAATAGACTTTTATGACTTGGACAAGGTGGTCGACATAATCATCTGAAACTAAGTGGTTTTTATACATGACCCTCAAGTTTCGTTCTGGAACGTTGTGCTCAGTTCTAAGTAGCCTTATGGTTTTAGAAGTTAAGCAGTAACGTCCAGCTTTATTTTGAAATAGTTCGTTACTATATATTCGTTTACTGAGGTAACCTTGCTTAACTAATAACTCCAGATGTTCATACATTGCATGACGGCTTTTACGGTCTTTAATTTCAGCTAGTAAAGGTGCTGTTAGAAACCTAAACTTACAGACCATTTTTAAAGTATTTATTTGATTTGGGTTAAGACCACGATGTTCAGATTTTGATTTTAACTTCATGAGCTACCTACTTGCCCACCACGTCAGTTATTCTCTTTATATATTATATATATAAGAGAGGAAAAAAAGTTATATTTATCTATCCGTTAAATAAGAAATTAGACAGAACATCGGGGTTCGGTTTTCGGATGATTTAAATTCCTTATAAACTTGTCTAAGATATGATTGATTTAACCAGTAACAATGTTAAAAGTATCTGAAGTGGTGGTTGTAGTGGGCGTAGGTAAATGAGTTTTAAAGCCACTGCTATCATTAGTAACAAGATCATGGATCTCGGCCTCACCTGCACTAAGTCCCCCAACTGCCAAAAACGTAATGAACATAATCGCAATTACGCGAGACGTAGCTGGTTTTTCGAATAACTCAGCTTCACTTGGTTCTGGTTGAGGTTCTTTGGAATTCATAATATTACCTTAGAATTAAAAATAAATAACCTCTAAATGAAGTTAAGCATTAATTTATAGTATATTTATTAGATAAATGCAAACAGTTATAGAACAATTGTTAAGATTTTCGAAGAAGCTAGTTAGTTACGGTAATATTGGTATTAGTCGTATTGGAGTTGCTAGCATTACCGCTAGTGGCGTTTCCACCGTTGGTATTACCACTGACAGTCGCATTGCCAGTTGAAGCGTTCTGATTATTAGAATTACTGACATTGATGTTATTGGTATTATTTTCCGTGACATAACCAGTACCGGTATCAGAAGTATTTTGAGCAGCTACTGTGCCATAGCCAATTGCGGCCGCTAATATAACTCCGGCAGTACCGAAGATAAATTTATTGATAATCGACTTCTTGGCTGGTTTATTTAATTGCATAAACTTATTTATACCTTACTTTTAAATAGCTACAACTTTATTGCAACGTATACTAAGCATATACTGATTTAGACAAAATGTAAGTGAGATTTTTTACAATGTTTTTCCACTGGTTTTTGGTAACTCCATAATAGCTTTTATTACACCAATACTTAAGAAGTAAAAAGTAAATATAGCGAAGCTATTAGCTAATTCTTGCCTGTGCATAAACGTTGAAAGTGGTATTAACACTAGGCAAAATAATGCTGATTTAAATACCCTCTCAGACGATATTTTGAAGATTAAGGCAGCAAGAAGGTAGGCTAAAAATAGACCGTCACTATATGGGATATTGCCATACAAAAATGCCGATATGCTAATAAATAATAGATCGTAAGCAAAACTATCTATAAAACTATGCTTGGTGGTTGGGGTAACTTTAACTGGCTTAAATTGGATTCGTACCGGGGGTTCCACTGCCCTCCGGACTATTCTTCCCGCTGGTCTAAATAGTTTTCTCATCTTTACCCGTCTTACATCGACTGTTCGGGGATGGATAAATTCGTTTCCTACCTTATAACTTGGTCTTTGAGCCATTTTAAGTTTTATACTCCGTGTTTAGATAAACTCTGAGGCTTGAACTATACACTACTTCATTTAGTTGGGATTGGTGATTTAAAAAGTCGTATTTATTTGTATCCGGGGCATTGGCTAGCAGCACATATTTAACATTAATTTTGGCTAGTCGGCTGCCCATATCCGGGATTCCGGCCTGGCCAAGGATTTTTTGCTCTATATAGTCACTAGTCGGGTTATAGGTATCTCTAAAAACCGTGCCAAATTCGGAGTTATCACCGGCAATTACAGGTTTATCGAAAAAGTTGGGTGCCGGATTGGCAATAATGCGGGGATTAAAGTCAAAGCTCATGTACTGGTGCCACGGTAAAAATAGTACTTTATAACTGCCTTTTTCGGTCTTTAATTGGTTATTAAAACTGTACCAACTAGCCGGATAGTTAACTGGTTTTAATTGGCCACCAAAACCTAGTAGCATAGTTGGTGTTAGAAGTCCTACCAATACTAAGCTTCCCCAGGCTAAATTAGCTCTGCTGGGTTTATAAGAAGCCAGTTTATTGGCTAGCCAGTTAACCCCAAAACTAACAAATATACAGTAGGCTAAAACCAGTAAAACACTGAATTTTTGCGGTTCGCGGAATCCGCGCATTCCAGGAACATGAAGTATAAGCCAGCGATTTGCCCTGCCCCATAGGGGAGCATGTACCCCAGCTGCCAATATAAAGCCCAGTAACCCTAGTCCGCCAACACTTAATGCCAGTCTTTTATTAATTTGCCAAAGCTGACGGGCACCAAGAACTATAAGACTGAAAACTAATAAAAATATTAGGACGCCAAGCCCGGTATTGGCGCTTGGTAGGGCAAACCGATGAAATCTTTCTAGCCAAAAGCCGCGTAGTCCAATTACATTGGGTAGTAAGCCTGCCTTAGGATTTGCGGAAGTGGTAAAAGCTTCCAGATGGCTGTTATCTATAGTTCTAATTGTTTGATTTATCGGTGAACTGCCATTTACGACGCCGATCAGCCAAAATAAGTTTAGTGTTATAAAAGTTAGAACAAATATGACCAGTGGCTTCAATAGTTGTTTGGTCTTAGTTTTAAAATTTAAGCCTAATGATACTAATATCGCTATTAAGGCTATTACCAAAATGTGTACAGAAACTAGGGCGATAGCTGTTAGCCATAAAGCCAATTGATACGCAGTTCGTTGACTGGGCTTATGAACGAATTTTAGGCAGGTACGAATTAGCCATGGTAATAAAGCGTAACCCCCCAAGAATAAATAGTGACCGGCCATCCAGCGTTCATAGGTAAATGGATTAATTACATATAGCACTCCAGCGGTATAAAGAGCTACAGATTTTTCTGATATCTGTTTCTTACCTATTGCTACATGCTGCCAAACTAGATTGGCTAAAAAGTGCATTCCTACTCCGCTAACTAGCAAAATACTGAATATTATTAGCTTCTCAATGATTTGGCTAGGTAATGCGTAGTTCACAATATGCATTAGCCACTGCAAGATATATAAGTTACTGATTACTGTTGGAGCTGGAATATGAGGGGTAAAGACCATGTCTAAGGTCAGGATGTAACCTCCAAGTAGCATTGGACCCATTATCAGTAGTGCTAATAGGCCGTAATTCAGCCATATCTTTTTCATTGCACTAGTCTCTTTTTGGTTTTAGGCACACTCGGTTTGTGGGAAGTCCGGAATTGTCTAGTATCTATTCTCACTCGCTGTGTTATCCAAGATTCCCCAGAGTCTCTAAGTGAGAATTTAGGTCGATTCCCTTTAGGTGTTGGATCACTTTTTTTACGCCAGTCATAAATTAAATATGCAATACATAATATAAATGTACTGCCAGATATAACAGACCCTACATAAAACCATCGCTGGGGCCAAAACTCTAAAGTTATTTGATAATTACCGTCAGCGCTTTGGAAATTTTTGGGTATCTGAGCAGGATCAATCCACCAACCATTTCCAAATCCGTTTGTAATAATATGATTCTTACCAGATATCATAAATCCAGGTTCTTTTAGTAGCGGATATTCCCACCAAGATAATTTCTTTCCACTTGTTGGACGAATAAATGCTCGCCACCCTGCATGGAACGATTCTTGAAAAACAAGTAGGCCTCTTGTATAAATTGAAGCCTGGATCTGGAAATGTGTAGGATTAATTTGTCTTGTAGAACTAATCTTGAGTGGATCCACAAACTTGACGTGTTGAGGTAACAACGAGAATTGACTTAATACGTTATACTTCAAAGCTCGTATAGAAACATTGTCGTAGCGAATAGTCGCTGGCGTTCCATCAGCTGCCGATGCATATAAAAAAACTATAAGTTGTTTTGATCCCTGGTTTGGTTCAATAGATATTTCTATATGGTGCCAATCAGAGTCTTTTTTATTAAATTCCCTAGAGTTAATGCAGCTATTGCCATCCCAAATACAATAGGATGCAAACTTACCCTTCAGTATTTTGTAATCAAAAGAGGCAACGTAGTTTTTATTTTTATCGAAATTTTTTATTGGATCGGAGTAATTGCAAGCTACTTCCAAATCCGCAGAAAGTTGTAGAGCTCTACTGCCTTGCGTCGAATCGTTTACCAATTTCATGCTAACCGGAGGATTATCAATCTGCTGCTGACAATCGCCCACCGTTTTTTGCCAATTTCCGTGTTCGAACGAACCATTTGATATTAAGTTCTGCTTTTCTCTTTCAATTTGCGTACTAAATTCATACTTGCCTTCATGTAATACTTCGCTTTGATTTGCGATATCTACATTTTTATTATTGTCTTTATCTTTTTTAACAAACACTGAATTCTTAGTCTCACGCATGATTAGCTGGTATCTAGAGTCTTGTCTAATATCGATGAATTGTTCAAGTGTGTCTCCTCTAATATTAGCCTTGTCTTGATTGAATAATTTGAAGTAACCATTCGAATTATTTGGAGTAATTTTGTCCTGCTTACTTAATTGAGCTGTTAGTACAATCGCATTCTTATGCCCTTGTTGATTAAAATCATCGAAACTATTGAGAGCATCGTCTAGTGTGTCAACCGTTATAGCACGATCGGGACTATATATCCTAGGGTATACAATAGAATTTTTTAGATTATAGAAATCAAGTTTGCCTATAGTTTTACCCAATTGGACATTATGATGAGTAGAAATTAAAGATTTTATTTCGTCAGGTGACTGAACATTATAGTACTTATAGTCGTAATCATTGCGCTGCAAAAGTGTGGAAATATTGATGAGGCCCAAATACTTATCAAAATTCTTTTTCTCCAAATTGTCGTAGATATATTTTTGCACCAAAGAAGTGTAGTATTGCCCACAACCTTTACAGGTGTTAAATACGACTGGCGTATTGAAAGTTATGGTCGTAAACTCACCCGGAAATGATTTTCGACCCTCAGGCCATTGAAACACAGGGAAGTATTGGTTGGGTAATAGCAAAATACGGTCTTTTGAAGGATCCAAATTTTGATTAACATAGCTTGCAGACTGGTTCCAATAGTAAGGAAGTTTGGTAGTTTGTGAGCTATTTTCATACAAATTGCCGGTCCAAAAAGGAAAAGTACTAATTATTATCAATGATAGTACAGCCGTACCTAATATTACTTCATATGTTTTAGATAATTTTCTTTGCCTGATTTTCAATACCAAGTATCCAATAAATAGAGCCAGGATTGTAGCGTAGCAAAAAAGAACCACTGACATAAATTTATAGGTGTTACGGAAAATTAAAGCCAGGGGTACATTAGCAAATATCCAAATGGCCACCCTGCGAGTTGGCCAACTTATGTTTGTCCCACCTATTACCGGCAGCAAAGCAAATATTAAAAGATAAAAGAATAATATTTTTTTATAAAAACGCTTTTCCCTATTTTTAAGAAAAACTAAACAGCTTATTAAAATTAAAATTGAAAATGAAAACGTGCTAAAAATAACCAAAGCGTTTGTTCTATAATAGTGTGCGTAATGTCGGTAATCCTGCCCCTTATAACCACTAAAAAATCCCCAGTCTCCAAAATTTCTAAATATATTAACAACTCTGGAGTCTAAATTATAAAATCCTTCACTGTTTAATACATATGATGATGTTTGACGATCTAAATTATTGCCTGCTGTTAATGGATAAAACCACCAGACACATAACAGCAAGCTAAAAAATCCTCCTATTAATATTCTCTTGAATACTCCCCAAAACTCTATGTTATGCAATATTCCCCATTCCCAAAATCCAAATGCCAACAACAAACCAAAGTCTATAAACGCAAACGCTAGATTAACGCCAAACACAGCGGCATTAACTATTGCGAGCAAAATTAAATATTTAAACCACTTCTTATTGCGAATGCTTTTAATAAATAATAAAAGTTGGAGTGGTAAGACTACATAAGCAGCTAAAAATGCAAAAGAACCGGAAATGTTAATCATGGTATAGGCGTTGAAAATAAAGAATAATGAACTTAACCAAACAGCCCACTGAGGTAAAAGACGATTAAAATATTCCCCGATAAAGAAATAAAATGACAAACATCCACTGCTTAACAAAAGGAATAGAAAGATACTATGTGTAATGTTAGTAGGGATATGAATAATATAATTTAAGGGATAATAATAAAAATCTAGAGGGAATATCCTCCAAAGCGTACTAAGATTTGATTGACCTAAATTGTTTTGTGTCCATGAAAAGAAAATATCTTGTATCTTATGGCTATTTAGAATAAAAAAATCAGTATAGCTTTGAATGGTATGAATACCAAAATGCGCTAAGATCGGTATAGCTACTACAAACAATGTTAATAGGGCTAGCGATTTTTTTTTTATATTATTCATGAAATTTGTGTAATTATTTTTAACAATTGTTCTTGCGTCTTCTTAGGTTGAAAGTAATTTGCAAAAATGCGTGCTTCTTTTGCAACATTTATTCTATATTTTTCATTTTTAATTAACCTTAGTAATTGATCAGCAAACTTTTCATGGTCTAAAATCGGAACTTTTACAATGCCTCTTTTAAAAATTTTAAAAGTAGGTAAGTCAAAAGCAACTACTGGAATACCTAACTTCATAGCCTCGATGTTAACGATCCCAAAGCTTTCGTGAATACTAGTCATTGCAAAAACTTTTGATCTACTTAAAAAATTGAATCTCTTATTAGTGATTATAAAACCTTTATAGTTAACAGTTCTGTTGAGCCTTTTAGCTTTAATATTTTTCTGAAATTTGTTTGTACTATTTTCATTACCACCACCAATTAATACAACTTTTAATTTAGGGTATTTTCTTTTAACAATTGTTAGTATTTTTATAAAATCGTCTAGGCCTTTTAATTCCTGGAATCTCCCTATCCAACATATATCATATTTTTTTTTGGAAACTATTTTAGCACTTGCGTTTACTATAGAAAAGTATTTCAATGTAAATAATTTATTTTTTGGAAATCTCTTTTTTAAGTATTGGGTATAAAAAGGGTTAATATTGATTATCACGCCACTTTTAAGAGTCAGTAATCTGTATAAATATTGATTAAAGGAGTTGTGAATTGTTGTAAGAGTGGGAATATTATAAGCATTAGTAAACTCGCCTTTATACCCTTTTAATATTGGTGGTGCTACTGCGTGATACCAATAAAAAACTTTAGGTTTACTATATCTTCTAGCCAAAAGATATGTAGAAATAGAATTAGGGAAAAAATAAGAATGGCATATTAGTCGGTCGTCTTTTTGAAGTTTAAACTTTTTTAACAATTTAGCGGACCGAAATGTTGCCAATATATAAGAAAAGAAGATTAATAAACTATTATCATCGTTGTTTATGGATTTTACAATTTTATATTCAATATATTTACCCTCTTTTACTCCTAAAGACGAATACACTTTGAGCCCTTTTTGATTTGTAACTATAACATTGCTAATTTTATTGGCAGCAAGATATTTAATCGTTTGAACCATGCAACTCTCACCCCCACTGATACCATTTCCAGTTTTAGCAAGTTCAAAATGTATAATTCTCACTTTTTCAAATCCTTCTTGGTTTCATGAAGACTTCTTATTTACTGCAACAAATAGCTCTCTTCCGAAGAGTTGGGAGCCGCAAATAGCTTGCAAGATTTTCTCGGTCAGTATTATTAGCTTTTGGTAAGTAATTTTATCTGAGACATCATAAAATTTATCTGGTACTCGTGTAAAAGATTTCGCGTCTATTATTTCAAGTCCAAATTCCTTTGTCAGTGTTTTAAGTTCTTTTAATGTAGTTTTGTAGGACTTAATATCATATTTAGAAAATCTATTTAACGAATTTTTATTAGATACGCTAAAAATTAATACACCGTCTGTATTGAGATGCCTACTAAGTTTTTGAATAATTCTTCTCCACTCAGAATTATATTTAAGTACTCGTATGGCCGATATAACTTCAAATTTGGTTTTATATGGCAATTTATCTGTAGAAATATTAACTACACGTAGGTCTTTGATACGACTGTCTCTTAAATTTTTTACACAAAGATCGACCATGTTTTTTGCTATATCTATTCCGTAAATTTCTTCCACCTTATTTTTTATTAGATAATTTTTAATAATTCTGCCGTTACCAATACCTACATCAAGTACTTTAGACTTATCTTTTTGAATGGCATTATTGATAAAACTTAGCTCACATTTACTCATTCTTTGTTTTGCTAAGGGCTTCCAGGCTTTGCTATATTTTGAACCTAATTTTTGCCAGTGAGCTTCGTTAAGCTTAGTGTCTTGAATTAATTTTGAAAAGTTAAAATTTCTAATTTCATCAATTTTTGAACCATGCAATAAACCTGATATCTTATCATTTCCTTTTTGAATTCTAGCTCCTAGCTGATTAACAAATATGTAAGTTTTAGCAAATAGGTTTCCGTTGAATAACTGAGAGTTTAGCATAAAGAATTCAGTAGGATCATGCATTTGTAATTGCTTTTTTCTTGCTGAAGTAAGGTTACTAAGTAAAATGATTCTACTGAATTTCTGTGGTTCTAAAATGATTTTACTATTATTAAGACTTGTGTTTAATAACTTGTTAACCTTTCGGCCGTAATTATTATCGAAAGGCTCGGTTGTGTAGACCTGACGGTTTTTATTATCTAAGAGTAATATGTCTTCAGCGATATATTTACCGCCATTATCTACTACGTTTTTAAGCAGGCTCGTTTTCCCATTAAAAGAAGGTGCTATACCGCAAACTACTTCATCTTCAAACATAAACGCAAATCCGCGCGCAACACATATATTTGAAAGCAACAAATTGATGGTAATAATATCTGATAAATGCTTACCAAAAGGAATAATGCTGCCTAATTCAAATCTTATAAGTCTATAAGCACGGTTATAAGTAAAAGTACGAGTAGTCTGGTTATAGTGGAACTTTAATTTTAATCCTAGAAGGCTTCTTTCATAAAACCATTCATCTGCAATATTTTTATAATACCCGTTTCTAAAATCATATGAACTTGGAGATTTAATTTTGCCTTGTTGGATTTTATAGTGGAATTTTGCCGGTTGCATTGGTTGCGGAAAGAAATTTAAATTTTTGAAAATATATGCTCCACGGAACCCGGATCTATCAGTATCAATACTAATTAAATTAGGAGTAACAGTTTTTAATGTCACCTTACTATTTCCCAAATATCCAAGGCCTCCAAATATAAATTTACAAGAAATATAATAAAAAAACAGGGATGTTCTTAATGGGTGTTTAACAAACTTTCTCCAATTCTTCTTATATATAGATCTTACAAACTTTAATTGTGTTTTGGATTCACGTGGATTATTTTCTTTGTAATTAGAAAAATCTTTTCCATATAAATAGTATTTCTTCATATGCGGCCAAAAATGTTTTGGTTCACCCAAGTGCAAAGCTTCAGCAACTATAAAACCTGTTTTGTAGTCTGCCCTGTTCAATTTATTTTGAAAATCATAATCTTCTCCAGCAGTAATTCTTTCATTAAACCCTCCAATTTTATTGTAGAATTCTTTTTTTACAAAGCGTGCTGATGAATGTGCGATATCGTATTTATACATATCGACTTCAAACTTTCTGATTTTGGCGATCCAGCTCACCGAATCATCTGGTGTGTTGTGAACTACTACTGCATCAAAACCCTCTCTAGTTTTATCAACACATTCTTTTACTACTTTATTATCTAAAACAAAATCAGAATCAACTTTATATACATACTGTCCTTTGGCTTTTGTGACTCCAAAATTGACCTGTGCACTACGTTCAGGACCTTTATTAAAAACATTCACAGTATATTTTTTAGCAATGTCTTTAGTGCCATCAGTTGAGCTATTGTCCACTACAATTAGTTCTATATTTTTATACGTTTGGTTCTTTACTGATTGCAAACATAAGTCCAAAAACTCTTCACTATTCTTGGTTGGGACTATTACTGACACAAGTGGGTGTTTCATGTGGTTTCCAACTGAAATACTGCAGCAATTTTAAGTAGAGGTGTTAGCGGATATGTATCTGTATCTTTGCATTCATTGCAGTAGGGTTTATAGGTTCTAAAGGGATTTTTTTGTAGTAAGTCTGGTCTTTTTTTAGCTTGTTCCTCGGCATTATCTATAGCTTTAACCATTGATCCTTCATTTAGAGCACTCCAACTTTTTTGAGCACCTTCCGGATCAGCTATTGTTAACAATGCCTGTGCATCACTAAATTGTTTAGGGTCAACTTTAATATCATGAAACACTTTTTGAAGATCACTTGCTATTACAGCTAGTTGATCTTCGGCACTTCGTAACTGAACAATCCATTCGTCAAAGCGCACTGCTTCAGGTTTATACGGTGGCCTGCTCCAGTCAAAAATATCTACTTTAACTCTTGTTTGTGGGTCTACAATGGCTAAATAACTATCCTGTGGATGGTAGTGCGCAATTAAGAATTCTTCGTGAGTATCTGAATGTATAGCAGAAACATCTTTTGCAATTATATCTAAGTCACCTACTTTACCTCGGGGGTAATCTTGGCCTCCATTTATTACGTGATACCTAATTGCTAACCCTCCTACTAAAACGATATCTTCAACTGTAAGATGTGGCAATAAATGGTCAAGTGTATCTGTTATCCTTCTCGCATCATTTGGAGAATATAATCGACTAAACTCAAGCTCAGGTAGTTGATTCATAAGCTTATTGCCTTCTTAAACTGAGCGTAGCTTAAATCAAAGTTTATCTGTTTGCTCCACTGCCACCCGTTTTTACGAAGTTTGTTATAAAACTTAGTATCTCTTAATAACTTTTCTATTTTCTCAGTTAACTCTTGAATTTGACTGTTAGAAACAATACATCCTGACCAATTATTTCTTACACTATCGCGTAAACCGTCAACATCATAAACTACAGCCGGTGTGCCTTGGCTGGCAGCTTCTGTGATAGTTAACCCCCAGCCTTCTTTAATACTAGTAGAAACAATTACATGACTTGATTGCAGTAGTTTTACCATTTGATTAATGCCGATTTTACCTAAATACTTTATATCGACTTTATAAGGACTTTTGTTTGTATATTTTATTACCTTTTGGCCATAACTACCTTCCAGCGCGCCAGCTATCACTAGTTTTAGTTTAGGTATTTTAGTTTTGGCTAACTCAAAAGCTTTAATTTGATCGATAGTGCGTTTCATAGGTTTGATAGCCCCTAGCGATATGATGGTTGGTATTGATGGTTTTGAATTAAGTTTAGTGATCGGTTTAATTTGCAAGCCCTCCGAAATGATTTTTATATTACCTAATTTAAAGCCGTGAACTATCAGATCCTTTTTTGTGCTTTTGGACACAGTAATAACTTTTTGATTTGATAATATCCTTAAATAAAGTGGTTCAAGAATGTAACCAATAAAGCCAATTGGTTTAGGTAATTCATAGAACCATATCTGGCGAGCAAGTTGATGAATGAACAAAATAGTTGTTCGTTTGCTATAAAACTTTGCAAAAAAAGGGACAGTGTTAACTTCGTCGATAACTAGATCAGTCCATTGCTGTAAGTTCTGTTGCTTATAAAATCGCCAGGCCTTATAGTAAACGCTCACTCTTCCACCTACCCGATTTATCTGGTATCCATCTTTATTTTTTGTTGGCTTGGAACCGTTAAAGCCACCAACTATAAATTTAACCTGGTGGCCATCAGCTACTAATCTTTTAGCCAATTCCTGATTAACCACTTCAGCTCCTCCCGCCAAGGGATGATCTAAATCTTTCCAAGTAAACCATACTATATTCACTCCGACTCTTCCCTGACTACGTATAAGGGCCGATTAATAACTTCGTCATGTATATTGGCAACATATAAGGCAACTAGCCCAAGGCTAACTAGCACTATACCTACCATAAACACCAAAATAGTTGCTAAAATAGCCGGACCGCTGAAATGGAGATTGTAAGGATCACTTAATATATATCGCTCAATTATAATAAACACACCAAAGATTCCAGCTAATAAGGTCATGAAAGCACCAAGATAGCCTGCCACTTTAAGGGGAAATAATGAATGAGATACATAACTGTGAACGGCTAACTGCATCAACTTACGCTTTGATAAACTACTACCTTTTAGCCTTGGTTCTGCCTTAAATTCAATAAAACTATACTTAAAGCCTAGCCAGTCTATAAGTCCTCTTGTTAATCGATTACGCTCCGTAAACTGGTTAAACTCATCTATAACTTTACGGTCAAGCAATCTAAAATCTGTAGCATATGGAATGATAGCTTGGTGGCTAAAACGGCTTAAGCCATTATTAAAAGTTTTGGAAGCCAGTCCCCGAAAGGCTCCATTTTTTTCAGATCCTTTGCGTAGACCAATTACTACCTCAGCTCCTTCTTGCCATAACTTAATAAACTCTGGCAATAAACGTGGTGGGTGTTGATGATCGGCATCCATCATTATGGCGGCTTGACCCTTAGACCGGCGTAGACCAGCGGTCATAGCCCGTTCTTTACCAAAGTTACGGGTAAGACCAACGTATTTAATGTTTTTATTACTCTCAGCTAGTGCTTTAATAATGCCAAGTGAATCATCGCTACTGCCATCGTCAACAAAGATAATTTCAAATGTTTGGACTACTTTCAATAAGGCTTGTTCTATTTTAGTAACTAAAGAAGGTATATTTTCAGCCTCATCATGAACCGGCACCACTACCGATATCAAATTGGACTCCATATATCCTCCTCTCCTTTAATCAATTGGATTGGCTGATAAAACCGTAGCCCACCACAAGTGCCAGCATGATTACACTACCGACAATTACATTATTAATTATAGCTTGAATACTACCGTGGTTAGCAAGCATAAGTATGTAAGTAGTTAAAGCCCCGATTATAGTTAGCACGCTGATAATATAGCGTCGTTTGGCCATAAAGTAGATATAACAGAGGTTAGCTAGTGAAACTATGAACATCGCCAGACTGATAGTCGGTAGATAATGGGCCGCTGGTAAATATTTATATCCCAGTAATATATGAATAACGGTGCTAGGAAATAGTACAAAAACAAGTAAGGTAGCGCCACCAAGGCCTATAACTAACTTAAAAGACCGCTTTAGTAGTATATAATTAGCTCCCCCTTGGCCTAGTCTGACACTGGCCAGTAAAACTCCGCTAATTGAACCAGTTAGAAAGAAAAGTACATTGGATACTGTTGATATACCAGCATATAGCCCAGCTTGCACTGGTGGAAAGTAGTGCTTAACCGCCAATATATCCAAAGTGAATTGAATAGCAATTATTAAAGATACGCTTAACACCAGTCCGGCGTATTTAAGTTCAGGTGTAATAAGATCAAAATTAGGCCAAGACCAAATTCGAGTTTGGCCGCCGAAATCATAAGAACTGAGGCGTAGTCGCCATTCTATATATATAAGAGAAATTATCTGAGTTATAACGATAGCAGTAATTGTCCCACCAGTTTTATAACCTAAAACCACTGCTATTACGGCAAATACTAATTTGCCAATCGCACCGATCAGACCAGCTATACTGATGTCAGTAAATTTGTGGAGCCCCTGTAAAATAGCCCTTCGGAAAGTAATCGGCACCCCAATTATCATGGCTATTGCTACACCCAAGAACGGATAAACAGATCCAAAATGAAAGAAGTTAGCAACTGGTCTAAGCGTTAAAAGTAGCAGTAAAAATAATACGATAGATATCAAGAAAGTTAGTTTTTCTAGTTCCAGAACTAATGTATTGCTACTTTTTGTATGTTTTTGATTAGCCACTATATTAACGGCAACCATGCCAAACACACCCATAAAAGCCCCGATATGCGAAAATAGTGAGAACAGCGTTTGAACTTCACCAAAGTATGCCGGTTGCAGTAGTCGCCCAAGTACTGGATAAAACAAATAATTTAAAAAACCAATGCCAGTGTTGCCCGCAAAAAAAATGGCATTATGCCTTATAAAATCGTCTTTTCTCCACTTAGCAATCACTCAGGCATTATACCTTGTCTAAAAACAGACAATGCTGCGTAATATTGATCAACAATCCAAAAAGAGTTGATCATTTAGTTTTTGCCTAGGATATCTCTGACGTTGAGAGCATTTGATGGATGACGCAGTTTGTCCTCTGCTTTGGCCTGGATCTGCCGTATTCGCTCTCGGGTTACATGAAACTCTTCACCGACTTGTTCCAAAGTACGGACACCACCACCATCAATTCCATAGCGCAGTTCTAAAATCCTTCTTTCCTTGTCGTCTAAGATAGTCATGAGAAAATCGGTCATTTTTCCCATTGCATACTCACCCAGTTTATTATCAAAAGCTTCACTTGATACAGGATCTTCAATTATCTCACTCATTTCTAATCCTTCACCTTCAAATATATATTTATTTAATGAGATGGTATCATCGGGTAAAGCCATCAATTCCTCAACTTTTTGTTCTTTCAAACCGACTCGCAGGGCTATTTCAGAAATGGTCGGTTTGCGGCCCATCTCAACTGCTAAATCATTAGTCGCCATGGCAATCGTGCCAAGACTTTCAAGGGCGTGAACTGGCATTCTAATTGTCCGAGCCGATTCGGCAATCCCTCGTCTTATAAACTGACGGATCCACCAAGTAGCATAAGTAGAAAACTTAAAGCCTTTTTGCCAATCGAATTTATCAACTGCGCGAATTAACCCCAGATTACCTTCCTGGATCAAATCGAGTGGTGGTAAACCCTTGGAATTGTATTTCTTAGCAATTGATACTACCAAAAGTAGATTAGACTCAACAAATTTTCGATGGGCTCTTAACCCCTCACTTATCAACTCTTGACACTCTTGACGATCAACTTTAGTCAAACCCTCTTCAACCTCTAGTCTTGACTGAGCGGCTTTGCCGGCCTCAATAGCTTGAGCTAAACTAACCTCATCTTGTTTTGTGAGCAATGGGACTTTGCCGATTTCATCTAAATACAATCTTAATAGATTCTCATCGGCACTAACTTTAGAATCGTTATTGTACTCTAAACTAGATTTAGCTTTATTAGATTTAGACTTTGGAGTTTCCCTAGTTGAAGCCTGATAGTTTTTATAATCGATACTTTGATAAACCGCTAATGCTCCGGCTGAACTGGGACTGTCAACCGAATTGTCTATTGGTCCCTCCACTAAATTATCAAACAACTGATTAAGCTCCGACCTGGTCAAATATACCTTAAAAGTTCTAGCTATTCGTTTAAGTGTCGAGTTACCGGCTGGCATGCTGGACATGTTAAATCTCTCAATTATTTGGTATGTGTTAAATCCCCTCATACGCCGCCAAATTATGGCCGCATTTTCTATAACTTGTTCTAAAGATTTATTTGATTGATCAAAACCTAAATAAGTTTCAGCTAAAACATCAGCTGCATATACTAAATGGTCCATATCAAATTCATCAATTTGATCATACAAATTTCCGCCAAATATATTCTTCATAAAATCGATACCTGGCTCAGTATCAAATGGCTGATTTAAATTCTCCGGAGCTTTGTCCATATCATCTATCATTTTATTCCTTACACTTATTCGTAATAGGCTATTGTATGCCTTAACTAATAGTCTGCAAGCACAAGCATAATTATTAGTAATCTAATTAAAGTATTTAATTATTTCTACTTACCGGTTAATCCAACGCTGCTTTAGAAATTTACTCAAAATTCCTAAAATGTTGAATTGTTATCAATTACCGTATAAGTAATGCCATTGTTACCTGCAAAAAAATGGCATTATGCCTAATAAACTCGTCACGTCGCCAACTGCCAATTCTCAAGGCATTATACCTTGCCTTCTAGCCTCTATTAATAATCTCTTTAACCTAAGTTGATGAGATAAAAAGTAAGCTTAGATATTTAGTTAAGTTAGTATTTCCTGTGCCCCAACATCATTGGATGGATGACGTAGTTTGTCAAAAGCTCTATTCATTAATTGGTTAATATTCTGTCTAGTGGTGTGAAGTACTTCAGCTATTTCCGAAAGTTCCCGCTCACCACAACCATCTATACCAAACCTTAACACTAGAATCTGTCTCTCTCGTTCATCTAACACATCCAGCATCTTTGGTACTACATCTTTCATGTCTAATGTAGTTAAGGCATCATTCAGACTTGCAATAGCGTCGTGATCTTCAACGTTCTCACCTAACTCCGTTGGTCCTTCATCACTAATTGGTTCATTTAAAGATGCTGTTTCGCGAGCATAGCCTAGCATGTCTGCTACCTGATCGGCTTCCAGTTCTAATAGATTAGCAATCTCGTAAATAGTTGGTTCTCTACCTAGGTTTTCAACCAGACTGTTAGAAGCTTTCTTTATTTTAGCGATTTTATCATGGGCATGAACCGGTAATCTAATGATTCGGTCGGTGTTTGAGATACCTCGTTGTATTGATTGACGAACCCACCAGGTGGCATAGGTACTGAATTTAAATCCTTTTTGCCAATCGAACTTATCAACAGCGTGAATTAGTCCCAAATTGCCTTCTTGTATCAGGTCAAGCAACGGTAACCCTGAAGATTGGTATTTTTTGGCAATAGATACTACCAAACGTAAATTAGAATTTACAAATTGTCTATGAGCTTCCTCACCTTGAAGTGATTCACGATGGAGTTGTCGTCGTCTGATTGAAGATAAATGGTCATCTAGTTTCAAAAGTTCATTGGCGGCTATGCCTTTTTCAATTGCTTGTGCTAGTTTAACTTCATCGTCTTTGGTTAGTAAAGGAATTGTACCGATTTCATCAAGATACATTCTTACTAAATCCTCACCTGCACCTGAGTCATTAGATTTATAGAATTCTTGTCTGGTCTTTTTAACTTTGCTGGTACTTTCTGGTGAATTATCTTTTTCCTCTAAAGCCTGTCGAACAGCAAGTGGTCCGACCGATTGGGCTGCTTCAGACAGTTTCTCAAATGGAACTTCTATCAGATTACCTAATAGTTGGGTTAGTTCAGATTTGGGTAAACTTATACTAAATACTCTAGCTAAATAATTTAACTTGGAAGTTGCTTCAGCTACACCATTTAGATTAAAGTTTTGAGAAATTTGATAAGGGTTATAGCCATTTAGACGTTGCCATATCATAGCTGCTTCATCAACGATTTGTTCTTGAGGTTTATGGGGTTGATCAAACCCAATGTAGACTTCGGCTAAAACATTTGCAGCATATTTTAAATGATCCAGATCAAGCTCATCAATTTGATCAAAACGTGGACCGCTAAAAATTTTGCGCATAAAGTTTCTACTATGATCAGCATAATATTCTGGACTTAAAATTTCTGGACTAACTTCAGTATCAAGTGTCATATCAAACCTAATCAGTTATTGATTGAAGCTATTGTACATATTAACTTTGAGCGTGCAAGCATAAGCAGAATAACTAAAGTCCTAAGGCAATTTCTGCTTCTGATATATATTTATCAACTTCTTTACCGTTATTATTAATAAAAATAGTGGCCTTATCTTTTACAGCTGACATATTCAGTGTTGCTGCATCGCCAGGCTTACTTGGTTGCATTTCGGCTTTTTCTTCCATTAAAAATTGCTTAAATGTTTTTCGATCTTCTGTGCTGCGCTGCCGTTTAATAATTCTTTGGTATCTTATTTCAGGATTAGCATCTATCCATATCAGCACTCCACCTAAATCTTTAACATGTTGGGCTTCACCAGGATTACGCATTGGGCTTATGATTAAACCTTTGTATTTACCATCAGATTTATTGAATAGTTCAACGCCTTTATCTACCAAGACCCCAAGACCATATGTACGGCGCCATTCGGCACTAATAGTTCTCAGAACTTCGCGCTCAATTGGCAAGTTTCTTTTTCTAGCTTCCTCACGTAAAAAATCTGCTCCTGATACAAACAACCAGTCATGTTTTTTAGCTAAAACTTCACCTAGGGTGTCCTTGCCTGAGCCATTTGTACCTGATATCCCGATTATTTTCATATTTGGCCTTCTTGCGTTGGTGGAGTTACTACACCCATTTCAACGGCCCGTTCGTGGGCGCTGTCATATAAATCCCTCACCTGAAAGTATTCGCTCATTAACTCATATCTACTGCTTTGGTCTCTCATTTTTTTAGCAGAATCGAAGGCTGCCTGACCTACCATTACTACAAAGCCGGTTCCAGCTGTAATTATTGCTAAGTTTTGATTATGCGTAACCTGACCAAAAGGTAAAACATCATAAAGTGCAACCGCCGTAATCGTGGCCGTTATACCAATTCTCTTATATAGACTTTTTGCAGCCGGGGCTTCTAAAGCAGCTATTTTTTGCAAGGCACTATCCATAGCTGAGTGAAGCGTTTGAACACATACTGGCAGTACTTCCGGATGCTGTTGCTCAGCCATCCGCCGGTACTGTTCAAATTGTTGGTCAATAACATCTGTCATTTGAAAATTAATTATAGCAAATTTTATATGAGATAAGACCTGATAAAGGTCTTAAGATTTTACTTAATGTAATCGTGTAGTTTACGGGCGTCACGGTGTTTGCGTAGTTTGGCCAGAGCTTTAGCCTCAATTTGTCTAATACGTTCGCGGGTTACGCTAAATTCTTGGCCTACTTCTTCTAAGGTATGGCTTTTACCATCTTCTAGGCCAAAGCGCAGTTTTAGAATCTTTTGTTCTCTTTCGGTTAGGGCTCCGAGCATATCTTTGACATGCTCTTTAAGTAGCTGCACAGTTGCTGATTCCTCTGGTGAAATAGTATCTTCGTCTTCAATGAAATCTCCCAGGACGCTGTCTTCTTCATCATCACGTACAGAAGCATCAAGACTAGAAATATCTTGCTTGATTTTCATAATGTGTTCAACTTTATCGACGTCAATTTCCATGGCCTCGGCAATTTCCTCATTAGTCGGCTCCCGGTTTAGTTCCTGGGTTAGTCGACGTTGGGTACGAAGTAACTTGTTAATAGTTTCCACCATGTGTACTGGAATACGAATAGTCCGAGCTTGGTCAGCAATAGCTCGGGTAATAGCCTGGCGAATCCACCAGGTGGCGTAGGTACTAAATTTAAAGCCTTTATCCGGATCAAACTTTTCTACGGCCCTTAGTAGTCCAGTATTGCCTTCTTGAATTAGATCCAGTAGATCTAGTCCGCGTCCAACATAGCGCTTGGCAATGCTAACTACTAGTCGCATATTAGCTTCGGCCATTTGGTCTTTAGCCCGCTTTTCGCCGCTTACTACTCTTTGAGCTAAGGCTAGTTCTTGCTCAGCTGTTAGAAGTGGAATCTTACCAATTTCTCGCAGGTATAGACGTACTGAATCATCGGCAATATCATCTAGATAAACTTGATCATCTAAAACTACTTCTGCTTCAGGGTCTTCGCCCGTCCAATTACCAGTTGCCGGTTCATTGGGTGTTGTTATAGCAATATCGGCATCAGCTAGTTCAGTATAAAGACTATCTAAAATATCGATATTCTCAGGGGTATCGGGGATTTTCGCGAAGATTACGTGTTGATCAATGCGGCCATCTTTTTTAGCTAGTTCTAGTAGTTCTTGCCGGGCTTTTTCTAGAGCTGGGTCAACTACGCTGTCATCTATAGTTGTATCTTCATCAGCCATTAATTGTCTCCTTTTGTGCTATTAAGCAACATATCAAGTTCTTTGGCTTGGGTAAGTAGTTCATTAGAATCACCATTATCTCGCATTAATTTAGCGAGCGCAGTTTTGCGGAATTTAACATATTGCTGTAATAAACGGGCCCTTAGTTGGGCAGCCTCATAGCGCATATCCAAAAGCTCTACTTCTTGATATAGTTCCTCATATAATAATACCAAAATTTGGCAATATTCTCTAGTCTCTGGGGGTACTTCGGCCGTTTCTTCGAACACAAATTTAGGATACTTTTTTAGATAAGTAAGTAGCTTTTTGGCAGCTGGTTGGGGCAAAATATCATCTGTTAAAAGCTTTAAATACATGCGCAGTCCAGGTTGCATTAACATTATTGCTAGGAAGTGATTTTGAGCTTTAATTAGTTCGCGTTGACTGGCGTCATCTTGGGCAGGAGTCGAAGTTCGACGCTTAAGTGTCGGTTTGGCGGCTGCTCCCTTTGTTAGTTTAGTGCGCAGGGCTTCGGGATTGATACCAATAAGTTTACTCAGACGGTTAATATAATGGTCTTGTTCGACACTATCATCAAGTTGGCGAATGACTTTGAATAAAATATCGGTAAATTGGCGTTTGCCCTGGGCTCCGGTTAGATCTAGTTGATCTTGATAGCGCTCAATTAACCAATCTAGGGCGTACTGGGGATTATCTATGGCTTTTTGCCAGGCCGTTGGGTCTTTTTGAATTAATTCATCGGGGTCTTTAGCACTCGTCAAAGTTAAGATACTCAGTGATATATCTTGCTTAGAGGCTAGCGGAATGGCTCTTTCGGCGGCGGCTAGTCCTGCCAGGTCCTGATCAAAGGCGAGTCGTACATCATGTGTTAAACGCCCGACCATTTTGAGGTGTTGTTCGGTGATAGCTGTACCGGCAGTAGCTACAGTTTGACTGACTCCAACTTGGTGGCTGGCAATTACATCCATGTTGCCTTCTACTACAACCACATAACCGTTTTTTCTAATAGCTTCTTTAGCTAAATGCATACCAAAAACGTGGCGGCTTTTATCATAAAGAATAGTTTGGGGGGTGTTTATGTACTTAGGCGCATTAGCTTCATCAACTAATGTGCGGGCCGTAAAACCAATTACACTGCCAAATGGATCCATTAAAGGGATCATTAAGCGGTCTCGGAACATATCGCCAGGTTGCTGGTAGCGCTGGGTAGTTAACCCGGCTTGTTTAAGTTCATTAAGTGTAAAGCCTTTATTTAGTAAAAAGCGGGTTGAAGCATCACCGGAGTTAGGTGCATAACCAATTCGGAACTTTAAGGCTGTTTCTTTAGTAAATTTACGCTTTTTTATAATGTAATCTAGCGATGGTCGATTTTTTTTAAAGTGGGCTTGATAAAATTTAGCGGCTAGTTCGAGAGCTTCGCTTAGACGCTGTTTTTGCTGGGTACGCTGACCACCGCCACTCTTTTGATATTGGCTAAGGTCAATTCCAGCTTGGCGGGCTAGTAGCTCCAGTGCTCCTCGGAAGTCTATGCCTTCCATTTCCATTACAAAGCTAAACATGTTGCCACCCTTACCACTACTGAAATCATGCCAAATTTGTTTTTCGGGACTGACCATAAAACTAGGCGACTTTTCGTTATTAAATGGGCTCAAGCCCCGGAAGTTGCGCCCAGCTCTTTTAAGCTCTACATAACGGCTAATAACATCCTCAATAGAAAGTCGGCCTTTAACATCCTCAACTGCATCCATACTTATAGTCTATAGCTGTTAGACTAAAGCTGAAAGGGTTAGCTATCCCTTAGTTTAAAAAGTTACTGAAAAGTTACTTGGGGATTACAACTACTTGGGTATCGATTACTTGGTCGGGAACACCAACAGCTAAAGCATTCATTTCACAAATTGTGCCATTAACTAGTTCGATAGTCCGGGTTTCAAGTGTTGGCGCACCATTTTCTGGTGAGTTATATAAACCGACTTTAGCATCTCTTAAATGTTCTGCCATAACTTTGTGACTCATTCCATCTTCACCCAGTAAATTAAAAGCGCTAATAACTGCCCAGGAACGACTTAGTTCAGCGGCCGGAGATTGTAGACCTTTATGTTGGACGAACCGCTCATCCAACGACGTAAATGGTCGTAGTAATTCAACAGCTTCACCAGACGGTACCTGGCGTTGATATAATTTCATAGTAACGGCGTTATCTAATCTTCGTCTGACAATTTCACCAAATCCTCTTAGGGCTTTACTCTTCTTGGCTATTACGTCTAGTGGCATACCAAAGTCTTTACCAGAGACCGCTCTAGCATCTTCTTTGCTAAGAGCATAGGGTTCGTCTGATATCGTTACACCAGCACGATCTGCTAGTTTATGGCGTGCTTCGCGTAAGCGGGTATTTTCTGGTTCTACTTCGGCTAGTGTTTCTGTTTCAAGTGAAGGCATTTTGAATTATTTTAAGAACTTGCTAATGTTTAGAATACTTATTTATGTTTAAATTGTAAATACATTATAGCAAGTTATTGCGTTATTGTCAATTTAGTTATTGTTTCTAAGCTCTAGCACCGACAACACAAAAGCTTTATTATTATGCTTATATGAATGCCAATGTTCCGCCTGCTCCGCCACCGGCACCGATACCGAATGGGTCTAACACGCCTTACGATTTTATTATGGACACTGGTAAGCCGAAACGCTTTAGTGGCTCTTTAAAACAGCGTGTCACCATAGTTTCCATTGGGGCAGTTCTATTTTTGGTAATTGCTATCGTCTTTATATCTATTATTGGTAGCGGCGGTAAAACTAACATTCAATCACTAGTTAACTTAGCCCAGCAACAGAACGAATTGGTGCGGATAGCTACGATAGGAACTACCGACGCTGTTTCTAGAGATACTAAAGTGCTGGCCGAGACAACTAAACTTAGTATTCAATCAAATCAGAACCAGACTCTGGCCTTACTTAGTCAATACCATCACAACGTTTCGATACCGACTTTACTTCTTCTTAAAAATAGCCGGACTGATCAAGAGCTAACTTCTGCTGCCCAGAGTGATACTTTTGATGATACTTTCACTAAAATTATTCAAGATCAGCTCAATACTTACAAGCAATCTTTGCAATCTGAATTTAAATTAGCAACCCGTAATAGTGAAAAAACTGTGTTGAAGACAAACTTTAACAATGTCGTGATTATTCAGGGACCTCAAAAAACTTAGAAACTATAAACCAAAAATGACAGTTGATCTATTTCTCACCTGTTACTAATTGGTAACTATGCCGAATTAAACCTTGAACCTCTGCCCAGGGTATCTGACCAGTCAGTACAATAGTATTCCAATGTTTTTTATTTAAGTGATAGCCTGGCATGACCGTTTCGTATTTAGTGCGTAATGTTTCGGCTAGCAGTGCATCGCATTTAAGACTAATCCGAACTGGATCAGACTTCTCAGAAATTAGAGCAAACATTTTGTCGCCGGCTTTATATACGGCCACATCCTCGCCAAATGGGTAATCCAGTTTAGCATTAGGCATACCTAGCAGATATTTCTCCACCTGCTTATGATTCATTAACCTATTGTAACAAGCAGCAGATTTAACTGTTAGCAGCGATCACCCCAAGGTGCTTTTCCCTGCCAGTGTTTTAAGGCTAAAGCTTCGCTGTCTTGTTCAATTGGTGAAGCCTGGTCCGGTCGTAGTCCTACAAGATTTGGATGGCCAGAATGTATGGCCGTGTTATTCCAAGTCGATTGTAAAAACTGATAGGCTCCAAAATATTGTCCACCAGGCGAGATTGCCTTATAACCACCGGAAGTATCTGACTCATGAGCCCGAGTGCAGACCAAAAATTGTTGGTCACTTAGACTTCCGGGGATATAGTTTGGTGAAACCGAGGAACTAAAGACAGAGTTGTGACTGGTTTGACTTTGATGTTGATTTGACGCTTCAGCCTTCAAAACAGCAATAGTCTTTAATCTATGCTCATTAACCTGCTCAACTGCTGCAATGTTAGCATTATCCAAGTTAATTTGATCAACCAGATGGGCCCTGGCATGAAATAAGACGACTTCCGCCCGGTCAAATGTGATGGTACCACCGACTGGCTGCGCACCACTGGCAACTGCTAGATGTTTAGTTTTATCAGGCGATTCACTAGATTTTAAATGAGCCAGACCGGCTGCTCCGGAAACAGTTGCTATTAAAACCATAACAGCTCTAGATATTTTATTGATATTAGGTGATGTGGATTCCGGGCGGGCATGCCAAGACTCCGGAAATTTATTTTCCGTCATAATATAGACTCCTATACAATCACTAAATTAGTGATTGCGGGGTAATTGAAATAAGTTTTAGTGAATTTAAATCTCTAAGCAAGATTCAAAACAATTGCGATCTGGCATGGGTTAGTACCCACTTTTGTTAAACCGCAATTTATTTGAATTATTTGTCTTAGCCAGCTGCTTGCAAGTGGCCCTTACAGTCTAACAGTTAAATGATATAAAACTGTGAAATTGCTCACACTATGAAAATCTAGATTTAAAACCTAAAAAAATCTTATTGGTGGCCATCCCACTCCTTATAAAACTCCTGGAGATAGGCCTTCATAAACTGGTGGCGGTGTTTGGCCAATTGTTTTGCGGTTTTAGTATTCATATTATCTTTTAGAAGTAATAATTTTTTATAAAAATGATTTATCGTGTGATTTTCGGTAATGGTGTTCTTGAAAGATTCAAACGATTGGTATTGTTTGGGTTTAATATCTGGATTATAGATCTGTCTACCGGCTGCGCCGCCGTAGGCAAAGGCCCGGGCAATACCAATAGCACCGACAGCATCTAGTCTATCGGCATCTTGGACAATTTTGCCTTCAATTGTCCGCATTGGCATAGAATTGGTCCCACCTTTAAATGAAATATGCTCAACAATGTAGGCCACTTCATCAATCACTGATGGGTCAACTGCCTTTTTAGTTAACCATTGGCGTGTTATATTTGCGCCGATGCTACTATCTCCATCATGGAACTTCCAATCGGCAATATCATGAAGTAGAGCCGCGAGCTCAATTACAAACAGATCGCCACCTTCTTTTTTAGCAATCGTTTTGGCGTTGTTGACGACTCTTACAATGTGCCACCAATCGTGACCACTTCCCTCACCTTCAAGTTTTTTTCTAACAAATTTTTGAGTTTGATTAACTATATTCTGGTCAGTCATAAGTTCATTAAATCCATTAATAAGCTTGTTTAGTATCCTAACAAATAATAATCTTACTGTTTTTAAGAGCTTTTAAACCAATCCAAGTAATGCTGGAGTTCGGCAATACTAGCTTGGATATCATCGTAGGCTCGGTGGACTTGCTTTTTTTCGTATTTAACTCCGTATTTCCCCTGCATCAAGACTTTCCAAGCACTGACGTCTAGCATCCGGTAATGAAGCTTTAAGTCCAATGCTGGCATCCACTGTTTAATAAACATTCGGTCGTTATATATAGAGTTGCCAGCTAGTACAGCTGGTTCATTACCAAAATGTTTGTTCACTAAAGTAATGAGCTCTTGTTCAGCAATTTTAAGCGGTTTGCCTTTTTCTAAATTGCCCAAAAATTCATCACGGTTAGCTGGAAAATCTGCCCACCAGTTATTTTTTTGCATTCGTTCAGCAACCAGCTCACGTTTATGCTTCACGCATACTTCATAATTATCTAGGGTTTTAAAGTTAAAGTCGGTAACTTCGGCGGCAACTTCCAGTATTAAATCTTTAACTGGATCTAGTCCGGTCATTTCTAGATCTACCCATAGCAGTTTGGTTGGTAAGGTTTCTTTACTATTCATGGGCTAGATTATACCTGATTAAGTTTTAGATCTCAGGTAATACTTATTTCAAAGCCACAACAACTAAAACAAGCATACATCAGACATTTTGGTCCCCTTTGCCGCAAGTCATGGCTGGCTATAAAGGATGATTTTCGAACGTCACTTGACTAATTATAGATCCTTATAGGTTTTTTCATTTCTCTTGGCTACTGATATAATTTCCGTTTTCTTTTTAGATATTACACTAAAAATAATTCTGTAATTTCCTACCCTTACCCGAAAGATATTTTTATTCCCTTTAAGAACCTTGATATCTAAATCATTGTAATCAGATAATACTATCTTATTGACAACCGCCATAAGCCGAACGAGATCATTCTTAGGTAGTTTTGCGAGCAACTTGGCGATTTTATCTACCATGATTACTTAGATAGTTTTTGGAGAGCAGCTAGCACTTCTTCAGCCGGCACCCCCGAAGAGTTAACAGACCTAAAATCAACGATTGTCTCCCACTCTCCCTCATCACCCCATTCATCGACTACTTTTTGATGTTTAAGTCTCCGGACAATAGAATCACGTATAAAGTCACTACGACTAGTAAATTCATCTTTAGCAGCGCTGTCCAGCTTATTTAATAATTCTTCAGGAAGTGAGATATTGACTGTCTTACTACTCATACATAAAGCATACATAATTTGTATATGTAGGTCAATTAGTATTAACTAATAATTAAAGAATGCTTAGTTCATAGTGATTGGCTGGCTATACGGGATGATTTTCGAATGTTCTAAAGCCGCTTTGATGCAGTCGCATAGACAGCTGATCTATGTTTGATAACAAGTACCTTAACCTGTCGTTCTTTTTCTTCAATTCTATATATAACTCGGTAGTCTCCAATTCTCAGCTTCATATAATTTTTTAGGGATCGGCGTAGAGGTTTACCATAAGCTTCTGGCTTAGACATTAATTTAGTTTCAATTGCCTCTTGGATTTTCTTTTTCCAAACACTATCTAATTTAGACAAATCTTTCTTTATCACGTTATCTTCGTATAGAATTTCGTACATTAACTTTTGAAAACTTCAGAATGAGTATGAAAGTTTGCTGTCTTAGTGTCTCTTTTGGCTGCAATTTCATTCCAAGCCTCATCTTCTTCTAACTCAAGTCCAATCTCTAGTAAATGGCCGGCTTTAGTGGCAGTGGGAACTTGGTCTCGTTTAGCAAGATTAGACAATGCGACCTTTACCTCTTCGGGTACGCTAATATTGATTCTAGATTTTGTTGTACTCATACGACAAGTGTATCAAAAGTGTATCACTAGTCAATAACAGAAGCATCTAGACCCCCTACAAATTCTAAAACGATTATCGCTGGAGATGACAGATTAGAACCCAACATTTTGTTTTATAAGAATTAATCTGATGCGTTCAGGATTAAACTCTTTATCAACTATTAAAATCTTTCTAATTGCACTTGTCACATGAGGTCCATGGGCTTGTTTAAGCCTTTGATCTTCAAGTGGTAAAGTATAAGTCTTTAAGCGGTCCATGGCCTCGCTCATATCTTTAACAATCTTTTGGGCACCAACTACCCAGATTACCTGTTTGGCACTATAGGCGTAGGGTCCAATCTGACTACCGGTAGCCGAGGCTATTAAGACTTCTCCAGTTTCAGTTATAGCGTGGACGCTACCTAAAATAAATTCCGGTGTGGCGCCTAGTTGTCGACGCTGTTTATCGACTTCATCCCCTTCTTTACCTTGAAGCTCCATAAGTTTATTGCGCACTGAATCATAATTACCGGACTGGTTAATTTCAAGCACCAAACCGGTATTTTCAAGTGTCTTAGAAGTAGAAGTAAATACCTCTGAGCCTTTAGGAATATAGCTAAGTACTTGTTGTTTAGCTTGTTCGAGTGTATCAACTACTTCGGCTTTAATGCCGTTTTGGATAAGTGACTTTACGGCCAAATCAATTGATGTATCATTGGCTACTTGGCTATAATCTTTGGTTACCATTTAATTCCCTTTGATGATATACTTTGTATAGTAATAAGGTAGTATAGGCCTGATACTATACTTTGTAAAGTATGAAAACTAACCAAATTAATCACCGAATTGAACCGCGCGAAGGTTGTGTCGCTAGTGCTCTTAAAATACTTGGTAATAAATGGACAGCTTTAATACTTTTAGAAACCGCTGAGCAACCAAAACGATTTTGCCAAATTGAGAAAGATGTTAGTGGTATAAACCCTCGCACCCTGACTAAGAGGTTGGATGAGTTAGTTGAACATCAGATTTTGAGTCGAGAAACTTTTGCTGAAGCCCCTCCAAGGGTGCAATATAAACTGACTAAAAAAGGCTACGACTTTATACCAATACTTAGGCAAATGGCGGCCTGGGGCACCAAATATCACAACTAGGTTATTTTAGTAATTATTTTTTAGGTTTAAATCCAAGCGCGCAAGAGTTAATACAGTAACGCTGCCCAGTAGGCTGATCCGGTGCATCATTGAAGACATGACCTAAGTGACTGCCGCAATTGGCGCAGACTACCTCTATCCTATTCATACCCATGGAGCTGTCTTTTTCAAGCTTTACGGCACCTTTAGTGGCCACATCATAAAAGCTGGGCCATCCACTGCCACTATCAAACTTGGTACCACTAGCAAAAAGCGGATTGCCGCAATTAGCACAGGTATACATACCGGTCTTTTTGTTATGCAAAAATTCACCTGTAAAGGGAGCTTCGGTATGTTTATTAAAAAGTACGTCCTTTTGCTCAGCGGTTAAATTAGGATTAATTTTTGGTTTATCAGCCACTCGGACTTCCTATTTTTTAGTTACGGCTTCATGAATCATTACGTACAGAAAAACTAGAATTTCCAGTGCAATTAGTTCTAGTATGGCTACTACGAACGGGTATAGATAGTCTGCTTGCCAACCAGCACCAGCTACTGAAATAGTTGTTGACACGTATTGGCCTCTTGCCAGTCCCGAAATCCATCCAGCTAAATTACCGACTAAACTGGCTAGTAGCGGACCAATTATAGTGGCAATAACTACAGCTACAATTACTGAAGATGCGTCTTTGCGCTTTAAAACTTTAATAGTATACATAAGGGCTCAACCTCCTTATTAGTGTTTATGCTTAAATACTACCGCTTAGCGAGCGGGATTACTAGCTTTAAACCGGACCATATATCACTTACTGCACAGATTTTGACATCTACTAGCCCAATTTCAATAGCAAAGTCACGAATTTCATTTTCAGTAACATCTGTAGCAATTCCGCTGGCTTTTTTAAGCCAACTTACCCAAATCATGCCGCTAGGTTGAAGTTGACGTTTAACAATTGGTAACCATTTGTGTAGCTCAGTTTGGCTTTTAACAAACAGATGAACAAAGTCTAGGGGCTTTGCATTATTATTTACCGGGTTCTTAAAATTCCAGTTACTCATAATTTGGTTATAGTCTTTAGGCTGGTTAATAACCTTGGTGTACATTTCTGGCTGCAATCCAAAAACCTCTGGATTAGTTTTGGGTTTATAAACTGTGGCCAGTTTTTTAGCGGTAATCATCATAACTACACGATCGGCTCGCTTGAGGCGGGTATCAGGTCTTTTAGCGTCGGTTATATATTTTATATATTCAGATTTATGTGATGGACTATAGGCTTCGAACTTTACTTTAGCGTCTGGATTACGAGACAAAGCTGCCACCAATTCGATTGGCAAATTCATAGTTTGTTATTCTCTTTTTTTGTCCAGCCTTTCTAGTTTGAGCATTTTGACAAGTATGTAAACTATAAAGGCGATAATTATAAAACTGATTAAATCGCTGATGAATCTACCATAACCAATTTTGGAAGCACAAACGCTGTTTGTGTATTGTACGCATACGAATTTTCTAGCTAGGTCAGTGCCACCTAAAATGACTCCAAGCGTTGGATTCACGAAATTGGTCACAAATGAATCAACTAAACTCTTAGCTGCCAAACCCAGAATTAGTCCTACAGCTACCCCTACTACACCTTGTTCGCGGAAAAAATCGACAAATCCTTGTAGCCAACCAGGTGCCTTAATAACTGGTAAATTAACTACCACTTCTCGACGTTCAATTACTTTTTTTCGTTCTTCAGCCACTAAAAACTCCTTACCTTCGAAATCCCACCACGGCTATTAGTAATGTTACTAATACATTTGTAAATAAAACCCAGCTAGCAGACAGACTGTGGTCTAGCCCTAACAGCACTACACTACCTAACCATAATACCGCAATAATGCCAGTTGTGTAAGGATAGGCAGTTGAAAATAAGATTAACTTTTTCATTCAATATACCCCGACACTAAGCGACTCATAAGCCATGGGTCGTTACGGGCCATTTTATCAAACCAACATGATAGCGTTTCCAGTACTTCTGTAGGGTTAATTTCAGTCTTGAGGCTTTCTATTATTTTGGCTAAATTATTCTCAGCAAACCAGATAATTTCATTGAGCATTTCTAAAACGACTTGGACACTGCGATTATCTCCGTTATTATCAAATCGTCCAATTAATACAAAATAAGTCTGAATCGCCTTCCAAAGACTTGTGGCATTAAGGTCAAAACTAAAACCAAAGCGATTACCTTTGTTTATGCCAAAGAATAAGGCTTTCATAAACATTCGGTGTTCTATCAGTTGATTAAAGTAAGGCTTAGTTACTGGATCGACACCGCCTGAGTGCATTTCTAGTAAACTTGTTAGCGATAAACCCTGAACATAGTCCTGAGTAATAACTTTGTAACTGCAAAGCTGAAGATAAGTTTGAGGGATCACTAGATATGGATGGTTTTTATAATCTTCATAATACGATCTAGCTACCGTTGCTTCTCTAATATAATTTGTTTCGTCTAAACAGGTCCGTTTAAAGTCTTTAAATATATCCCTAAAATTCAGCATTTTTTGTCTATCAAATACGCTATATATCCAACTCAAAAAACCCATTAGTCGCAGGTCATAGTTCAAGTATCTAATTACGCTGGGTCGTAAGACTTTTATAATTACCGGTTTATCATTCCATAGCTGGGCCTTATAGACTTGGCCAAATGAGCCTGTGGCAAAAGGTTGTTCCTCGATAGTTTTAAACATATCCCATGAATCAGTAGATAGTTCCCTAGATAAATATGTCCGAATAGTAATTGGATCTGGTTGGCTGTTCTCATAAACATTCAGCAGCTGTTTATAGCTAGATTGATTATTAGGATCGAGATTTAACACTACCAGCTGTAAGAATTTAATATAAATACCGCCTAATTCCTCTAATTTAGCGCTGTTTTGATCGAGCACTAGTTTGTCACCACGCAGTACTGATGTAACTACGCTTGTCATTAACTTAATTATGCGAATCGTTCGAAATTGTTTCATTTTTTATAAAAACCTATGAAAAACATAAATACGGTTAATACTTGGGCTGAAAAATATAAACTAATTCCCCTGGCACTAGGAATGAGAGCGGCAATAGCAATAACCGCTACCCAAACGGCAGTGATCGCTAAGAACACAAAAAAGTACCTCATGATTTACTCTATTGTAAAGCCTGCGTCATATCTGAGGCAAATAGACTAGTTATCTGAAAATTTTAGTAGCTTTCAAATTGTATTTCTAGTTAATAATTAATCTGACTAAGACTGGGCATTAATAAACTTAGTTATTGACCTGTTCCTGGCAAATAAAGCCCAAACTATGCTATAACCGTGACCTGCAGTGAACATCCTTATATTTGTAGCACCATCTATGACAACTGAAGCTGGTGATACAGTCTTATCAAATAGCGGTCGCAGAGTCAAAATCTTTTGAGCTGGTAATCGCTTAATTGATACTTCGCTGAGCGATCTACCCAGTAATGGATACTTAGTTTTTACAGTAATTGGATTTAGGTCCTCCAACCGGGCTGGGCCGCAGATACTGACAACCGACGAAACTTTACCGGGAAAGTCTTGTAAGGCGCGCAGTGCTACGGATGCACCGGCGCTAATACCAACTAGCGCTAGTTTTTCACTACTTTGGATAATATTTTCTAGTTTTGACCATTTGGCCGGGTAAGTACTGGGATCATCTGACCAATTAAAGACAAATATATCGGGTTCTAGTTTATAGCGTTTTGACCAATGACGAGCTGCCGAATCAATATAATCACGTCTATCGCCGTAACCTGGAATAATTATGACTTTCATAGTCTTGAGTGACTCTGGTTAACTTGTTTGCATAATTACATTTGCTCCGGAGCCGGAATATTCAGTAGCTGTAAGCCGTTTTTTAGGGTGGTTGCGTAAGTTTCAACAAGTTGCAGTCGCACGTCCCTGCGAGGGTCATCTATCACCCGGTTATTTTCATAAAAATGGTTAAAAGTTTGAGCTAAATCAAATAAATAGTTGGCCACCAGGTGGGGCATCAGTTCTTTAACAGCTTTATCTACTACCTCTGGGTATTCGCCGAGTTTTCTAACTAAACTACGTTCTCCAGGTTCTAGTTTCCAATTTTTAGTTTCTGATTTGGTTGGCGGTTGAGCTTTACTTAAAATACTGCGGGCCCGGGCATGAGCATATTGTAAATAAGGACCACTATTGCCTTCTAAGTTAACTGATTCTTTGATGTCAAAGACTATATCGCCACCTATACGGTGTTTTAAAAACGTATACTTTACAGCAGCTAGATAAGTTTCTTGTTGAACTTTAGAATCTGGATATTGATCTTTAACAGCTCGGTGCACGCTACTTAGTAAATCGGCAGCGGCATGCACATCTCCGGTTCGAGAACTCATCTTACCGGTTGATAGACTTAAGAAGCCGTGCGCTATATGTACAGTTTTTGCAGCTAATGGTGCATCAATTTCTTTAAGGGCCGCTAGCATGACTTTGAAATATTCAGTTTGTTCATTAGCCGTGATAATTACTGACTGAGTGGCTTTAGGAAAATCTTTATTCTTAAGTTCAGCCAGTCCTAGATCTTTAGTTTCATAAGTCGGTAAGCCTTGTGAGGTAATGAATACACGGGTGTGTAGACCAACTTTTTCACCTTTATATATAACTGCACCTTGACTGTCTTCAAACACTTTGCCAGTATATTTTCTTACGAAGTCCATACCGATGTGTGATGCCTGACTTTCCATATATTGTTTGTCATAAATTATACCGAGTTCGGAAAATATAGACTTGAACTGTTCAAAACTTTGGGCCTTACCACTTTCGTAAAGATCTTTGATCGATACAAACTGGGCATAGACTTTTTGGTTTAAATCCTTAATTTCCTTGGCAGCCTGCTCGTCTTCCTCAAAGGCTTTGGCACCTAGTGCATAGTAATGTCCCAGGGCTTCATTGTCCTTGCCCCCAGCGTGCTGTTTACCCCACAGCCATTTGGCGACATGCATGCCGACGTCACCGTGATAGCTTAGTCTTTTGACATCTGCGCCACTGGACGCCAATAAATTAGCAATCGCATCTCCGGTAATTGCGGCATATAAATGTCCAATATGCATTTCTTTAAACGGATTTGGATCACCAAACTCTACTAGAACTTGATTAGCTTCCAGTGGCCTGTCTGGTTTTTGATCTAGTAGCTTTAAAAGTGATTCATCGTGCAAAGTAATGTTTAAAAAGCCTGGCCCTGCAACATCTATCTTTAGGATTGAATCCGCTTTTATTTTGTCAGATAGTTGAATGGCCAGGTCATGTGGTTTTTGATTCAACTTTTTAGCCAGTTGCAAAGCAATATTGGTAGAATAATCAGCGAACTTTTCATCTGGCCGCGTAAGTTCCGGTTGCACGTCAACATTAAATAGTTCTTTGGCAGCTGCGCCAATGGCCCGTTTAATTTCTTCCATTACTTTTAGTTTACTTGATACCGAGTTGGCGGTCTAACTGGTGCAGGGTTTGTTTAAATTTTTTATTTATTTCCAGGGCGTAAGGGTTTTCAAACATAATTGATTCAAATAAAGCCCAGCTATCACTTCCCTGAACCTGTTTCATATCTAGTAAATCGTTATAGGCTTTAGTAGATAACTGGCTCCTTGGAATGTCCATAAGTTGCATGGCCCGACCAATATAGTGGCTGAGTCCCTGAGCATAGGCCATAACTTGGTCATGTTCTTTGGGTGAGACTTCAATAACCTGCAGTTTAAGTTCACCGACTAAAAAAGTTTTAAGTCGTTTATATCTAGCTTTAGGTATCCGAGCTGGATAGAGCATAATTTTCTGACCACTTAAACCACCAAGGGTACTAGACGGTCCAAACAGCGGGTGAGTAGCTAGGATCTGGGTGGTTTTGGGCAACACTCTAAGTAGTACCTCAGTTGGTTTTACTTTAACTGAACAAACGTCTACGACTAAAGCATTGGGATTAACTAATTGTTTATTTTTCGTGAAAAATTCTTCCAAAAATTGAGCCGGCATCGAGGGAATAATAATATTTTGAGAAAGTGCAGTAGCTAAATCTACTGGTTTGAATGATAGTCCCTGGGTTTTTAAAATCTCTTGACGAGAGTTAACAACAAAATCGCCGTAAGGTTGAAGTATACGGATCATCAACTTTGAAAACTCGCCATAGCCAATAATTGCTATGGTTGGTTTAGACACGCTTTTGTCCTTTGATAGCTTTCGTCAAATGCCATAACATGAAGTATATGCTGGTCAGTAATACGAAAAACATAAATGTGACTTGAAAAGTTTGGCCGAAGGCTACTGGATTAATAATGCGGTCGGAAATATCAAATAGTACACCAGCCGGGTTTAATACCACGTCCCATGTACTCCACCTTAAATACCTGCCTAAGTAAATTGCAAAACTGCAAAGGGCGAGTACTACTGCGATCCAGCTATGAGCTGATATAGCTTTTAAGCGTTTGAGTAACTGTTTATGCAGAAGATATAAGCTTATATAACCTAGTATCAGTCCGTTAAAACTAAACGAAAATATCATAATGGCGTAGTAAAGCGTTTGCGAATAATCGGTGTAACTCAAATGAATTAGATCACTAATTAAATAAAAACTATTGGGTAAAAAAGCCAGCCAAAGTAATGTCAGTAATATGCCCCGCCAGCTAACCCAAAGGTTATCTTTCAGATATTTAACTAATAAGAGGGCAAATAAAAGCGGCAGCCAGGCTAAAAATAAGTTCCAGTTTAAATACCAGAATGGTCCGGCTCCATAATAACGGGCGCTTATTAGATACAAAAATACGCTTGTTAAGCTGGAAACCACCAAGGCGGTTAGCAATTGATTGCTTGCCGCAATCCGTTTCATAACAGATATTATACTAGATACTCGGGATCAGAGAATTGAGCTAGTATATTTTTTAATGATAACCCCGGCTCTTAGTTTAGCTTTCGGAAAGTAATTGACTGGCTGTAATCATCGATTCTGCAACAAAAAGTTGAAGCGGTAATAAATTCTCAGTCGTTTGGGCAAGCTCAAGATATTTGTAGTATGCGAATTTTCTCTCCTTGAGAATAAGTGGCGGCACAAGGTCTACCTGAAGAGCTTGTGCCAGCATTATCAATCGTCCAACCCGACCATTACCATCACTAAACGAATGGATCTTTTCAAATGAGGCATGCATATTGGCAAGCTTAGCAATTGGATCGTTTGATATATTTGGCTGATTCTTAAATAAATCATCCATCAAATTTTGTATTTTTTGATAGTTTGCAAGCGTTACATTTGTGCCTATGATGCGAACCGAATGATTACGGTATTGCCCGGCGTTTTCCATGATACCGTTCATCAATCGAAGATGTAGCCCCTTGGCAAGATTTTCATTGATAGAAAATTTCTTGGTCTTTAACTCAGCTAACAACCATAACAGAGCTGCCTGATGATTGCGGGCTTCGGCCTGTTCGATTTGCGTTCTGTTACTAAGAACTTTGTGTCGAAACAATACATCAGCTGTATCAGCTAGTGTCATTGTGCTGCCTTCGATAGTGTTTGTGTGATAGGTCAGATGTAGGATTAATTTATCTAGCACTTCCTGATTATCTGAAATCTTAGTTACAGAAGTCTTCAGTGATATTGCTTTTAGCTTTTGCTTCTTTAGTATGCCCACATCTAAGCTGTCAGCTCCAAGAATTTCAAAGTATAGCAACTGTATAGCTTCACGGGCTGCATCGCGGGGTTTGGATCTGTTATTGACCCAAGAGTTTAGTGTCACAAATGAGACACCAAACCGGTGAGCTAAGTCTTCTTGTGACCAGCCGCTGGCTTTGAGTATGGATTTAAGTTGTCCAGAGTAATTCATAACTTTATAATGTTATCAAAACTTTATAAAGTTGTCAATATGTAACTAGGTTCGGTCGCTCTGTTTATTAGATACCCCTGGTTACTTTGTTGAAGACAGTAAAAAACATTCTGGGTTAAGCATAGCTTCAAAAATATCTGGTGGTGTATTTTCGATTAAGGCTTCAGTTTGTGAAGTCATAGATTTAAGCGCATTGCACTTGCAGTCTAGATTTTTTCTGGCCAGCCTAAAAGCAATGTCACACTTAGCAGCAGATTGGACTGGTGGCTTTTTAATATTAAAGTAAATATTAAATTGTTTATCAGCCTGCCTCATATACTTAATGTAGCGTTGTTTTTCTTCAACGGCGTAGTACACCGCAACGTTCATGTCTTTAGCGGCTGCAGTTGCCCATTTTGAGATAGTTTGGTGGTCAGAGTGCCCAGTCATACCGTCAGGTCCGAAAGTTAAAATGGTGTCTGGTTGATACTTCTTTATTAAAGCTTTTATTTTATTAACAGCTTCGCGACTTGATACACTATTGCATTGGCCGTCTTTATAGCCCAGCCAGTGATGATCAGTAACACCGATAAATTTTAGAGCTTTTAAAAGTTCCTTGGCCCTGATTGCAGCTAATTGTTTTGCCGGCCAGCGTGATTCATCCTGTACACCGGCTTCACCCTTAGTAGCTGTAATACAGACAACTTTTTGACCGTTACTAACAGCCGCGTTCATAATTCCGCCGCAGGTGAATGATTCATCATCGGGGTGAGCCCAAATAGATAAAATTGTGCCCAAACGCTTTATATCATCAGTCGATGTAATTTGCTTCATAATGATGGTTCACGGCGACCTAACATGGCAAGTAGTTTGGTTTGCAACCTGGCAGTTTTAGCTACCTCTAAAGGTTTACCAAATAAACCGCTGCTTACATAACTTCCCCGCTTGGGGTAAATATTATCATGAACGGCCTGGACTAAGGAATCATCTAGAATTAAAGAACACTGGAAACTCTGAGCAATATCCCAGGAATGGATCAGTAAATCAGCACCGGCTTCGTATAAATAATAGCTGGTGGGTTTATCTGCGTAAGATAAATGGATTTGTTTATCCAGTTTGGCTTTATTAACGGCAATAAGGGCTTTATCGGCAGCTTTTTGCCAATTGCCAATATGGTCTTTACCAATTAAGTCACCATCATATTTATTGCCTACTTCAGCAATTGTTTTACCAGCTAAGACGTCTGGCACCCAAGATAGCTCATATAGTAAGTGATTGACTAGAGTTTTACAGTCCCAATCGGTGCAAGGAGTAGAATTTTTAAAGTGGTGGCTATCAACGCACTTGACCATGGCGGTGGCTTGTTCTAAGGCTGATTTGAAAAGTATTTTAGGATCCATAGTATTTTACTCATTCATGGCTTTTTTAAGCTTTTCTATCAACTCTACTGGTGTCGGGTTAAGACCGTTGAGTAGGGCCAGGTAAATACTCACAAAATCGCCCAGGTTTATGGCCCACAGCATTTGTTCTAATAAGCTTTCACCCTGGGTGTTAATTACAATTGCTGTCGGTCGTTTTCCAGATAGTAATCGTTCAGTAACCTCAAAGCGTTTTTTAATCCTAGGGTGGTCTAATGAGCTTCGCAAATCAATTACGGCATACGGTTTTTGGACTGGTTGCTCGGTCCAACCCAAGATTTCATTGTGGTTAGCTTCCGGTAATTGGTTGCACCAGGCAATATGCTTGGCGTTTTCGTTAAAACTAATCTTCCATTTATAAGCTGCTGGGAATAGTTTCGGTCCACTATAAATTACTATTGATTTTCCCATTAACTCTTGGGCGATTTGCTTGGCTTGGTTGTTAGCCGTAGCTACTGTCGGTAGCCAGCTTTGTCCGGCTTTTTGCAAAAATTGTCCGGTTTCTTGTAAGCTGTACTCCGCTCCTTCAGAGGCAACTAGTCCGACTTTTTCTAGAATTGTAACAATTGCTTTAAGCATATAAAAAGCTGCGAACCTGGGTTGTTCAACATTGGGAATTAGTGCTACTGGATAATTGTTAACTTGGGCTAATTCTTGTAATTTACCACCACTAGTGATCACTAAAATATGAGCATTTTGGGCCTTAGCTTGGTTAAAACATTCGATCGTTTCTTCAGTATTACCAGAATAACTGGCAATAATACAAAGTGATTTATAGGATACGTAGACTGGTAATTCGTAGCCACGGACAACTTCAAACGGTAAACGGTAGCTAGGCCATGTCTGGGATATCAAGGCCGCTAGTGCTGAACCACCCATGCCGGCATAAACAATATTGTCTACCGGAAACGTTAGTTCCGGTAATTCAAACTTGTACTGTAGTTGCTGCCATTGTTTTTGGGCAATCCCAAGCGCATCCTGCCCGTCTTTTTGATGAATATATTTAAGATCGTCCAGCACCGGGTGGCTCCTTTTATAAGTACCGCTTTTGCTTAAATAGTTAATTTGCTACTATACATATTGTAAATGTAAAAGCCTAAATTGCTAATTGCCATAAAAAGGCAGGGGTGGAAATGTTCGGTAACGACAACAAGAATAAAAATGTACAGTCAAATGATAACCAAGCGCCGGCGGCGGACACTACAGCTCCCCCGGTTAGCGATATGACAACTTTCAGTATGAATCCTCCACTTATACATAAAGGCTTCGGGCCTAGTAATCCAATTGATACACCACCGCCGACTGACATGCCAGCTGTTGATGGTTCAGCGCCAGTTACTGATGAACCGGTAACTTCTGCACCGCTTAGTCCTGGTACAGCTAACGAAGATGAAGACCTGGCCGGTGAAGACTCAGCTGACAATTCAGCTGATAATACCCCTGCTAACAAAAACGACAATGAACTAATTGATATAAAGCAACAAGCTTTAACCCAGCTTTCGCCAATTATCAGTCACTTAGATCAATCGCCTGAGGAAAAATTCAGGACTCTTATGATGATGATCCAAGCCAGCGATAACCAAGCTCTAATTAAAGAAGCTTACCAGGCGGCGGAGCAAATTACTGACGAAAAAGCCAAAGCCCAAGCCCTACTTGATATTGTTAACGAAATAAACTACTTTACTCAACCCAAAGATAGTCAAACCGATTAATCTGCTAGATCTTGAAGTTCTTAGCTTGTTTGAAACGTAAGAAGCTGGAGTGAGCTAGGGCTCCTACCAGGCTTACAATAGCAAAAATAGCTAAGGTATTGCCAGGACCGGTGTTAGAAAGCTTATTTGGCGTTGAGGTTGGGGTTGTAGTACTAGGAGTGGGTGATGGGGTAGTTGCTGTTGGAGTTGGCGTAGTAGGTTTAGTTGCATTATTAGGAGTTGAGGTCGAAGGCGTTGGTTGGGAGCCATTTGCTTGTGATTGGCCGTTTGCAGCTTGAGAGCTGGACTTGGCAGGCTGGTTTGTAGCTGCTGGTTGGGTTGTTTTAGTGGTAGTTTTAGTAGTTTGCTTAGTGGCCGTAGTTTTATTGCCGGTATGGGCAATTTTGCGGTAAGCCCACCTGCCCCCAAAGAATAAGCCAATAATTACCGCTATTGTTACAACTAAAGATACAAAGGCAATTACCCAAGCCAGACCAGTTCTTTCGCGGTGCTCGCTTTCATAAAACCTTTTAACCTCTGGCGGCATTTCCTGGTTAGCCTCTAAAGATTTTTTGCGGCGATTAAACGGCCACATAAAACAACTCCTAGTTTATAAGCCTACAATAGTACATTGTGGCTTATTTTGCAATGATCTGATAGATGATAGAACGCTTGTGCTAAGGATACTTGAATGTAACGACGCAGGCTGGTTTGTTACCAGTGCTGCTACATCATTCCGCCCATATCCATGCCGCCTCCGCCAGGCATTGGCATTGGTGATTGCTTTTCTGGTACATCAGTCACTAAGGCACCCATGGTACTAGCTGTGGCGGCAATCGATACCGCGTTTTGAATAGCCTCTTTAGTGACCCTAGATGGGTCGACAATACCGGCTTTTTTCAAGTCAACTAGTTCGGTCGGGTTATTTACATCTACACCCTGTCCCTGTTTAGCATCCATAATTTTAGGTAACCAGGCGTCAGGGTTAATGCCAGCGTTGGCAAGTAAGATTCTAAATGGCTGTTCTAAAGCACTTCTTAAAATATCCCGGCCGGCACTAATCGATTTATCGCTTCCAATTTTCAAGTTTATAGCTGAAATAAGGTTAACTAAGGTTACGCCACCACCGGCTACAATGCCTTCTTCTAAGGCCGCTTTAACGGCGTTTACGGCGTCATCAACTCTAAATTTCTTCTCTTCAATTTCGGTTTCAGTAGCTCCACCAACTTTTATAACCGCTACTTTGCCCTGCAAGGCAGCTCGGCGCTTTTCCAAATTTTCTCGATCATATTCACTGGTCGCCTGTTTGATTTGCTCATTTATTTGGCTGATGCGAGCTTTAACTGCAGTTGAAGCACCGCTACCTTCAATAATAGTGGTGTCATCTTTGGTGACAATGACTTTACGGGCGTTACCAATCATCTCCAGTTCAGTATTTTCAAAAGTGTAGCCTCGGTCTTCACTAATAACCGTTCCGCCAGTTAGCACGGCAATGTCTTCTAAAACGTCTTGACGACGATCACCAAAAGCCGGAGCCTTAACTGCTACGGTGTTAAAGACCCCCTTTAGGCGGTTAAGTACTAAAGTAGCTAGAGCTTCGCCTTCTACGTCTTCTGCTATTAACACCAAATCTTTTTTACCAGCTTGGGCTAGTTTTTCCAAAAGCGGTAAGAATTCTTGAATCGATGTGATTTTTTTATCAGTAACAACAATCGCTGGCTTATCGTATACGGCTTCCATGCGCGTAGGATCGGTTACCATATAGGCGCTTATAAATCCGCGGTCCATGGTAAAACCTTCGACGACTTCACTTTCCAGTTTTAAGCTTTGACCTTCTTCAACTGTTACAACTCCATCTTTGCCAACCTTGTCGATAACATCGGCTATTAGGTTGCCTATTTCGGCATCTCCAGCACTGATGGTTGCAACTTCAGCAACTTGCTGCTGATTACTTTTAATGTCTTCGGACATAGTCGATAGTTTAGCCATAACCTCTTGAGCGGCTTGTTCTAGACCTTTACGCAGTAACATTGGATTATGACCGGCGGCAATTAATTTATTAGCTTCACTTAAAATATGGTAGGTCAAGATCGTTACGGTTGTAGTACCGTCACCAGCCACATCATTCATCTTCGATGCCGCTTGCTTAATTAGTTCGGCACCGACTTTGTAACCTAGTGTTTCATCATCAACATCGGCAATTTCGACGCCTTTGGCCACTGTTACTCCGTCATGTGTAACCGTAGGTCCGCCAAAGCTCTTACTTATTACTACGTTACGGCCTTTTGGTCCCAAAGTTGTTTTCACGGCGTTATATAAAATCTCGGCGCCAGCTAATACTCGTCGACGGGCATCATCATCATAAAATACTTTCTTGGACATTTAATTCCTCCTCTTACTTAATGGTTGCAAAGATGTTTTCTTGCTTGATTAATATATATTCCTGGCCTTCAATTTTGATATCTTCGTTGCTATAGCCACCGTAGATAATCTTGTCACCAGCTTTAAGATCTTTAACTTCTTTACCAACAGCTAAAACCTTAGCTACTTTAGGCTTTTCTTTAGCGGCGTCGGGTAAATATAGGCCGCTAGCCGTTTTAGTTTCGGCAGCTTGCTGTTGGGCGACTACAAAGTCACCTAATGGTTGAACCGGTACGCTCATTTGTATTCCTCCTGTAAATTAGTCCCTTGGATTGTGTGTTAGCACTTTGATGGTTAGAGTGCTAACTTTCAGATCAATACTACTTTAAATCTGAAGTGGCTGTCAAGCCTCAAATATAAAGACAACCATGTTAGGTTGCCTAAAATAACTTGGGTGAAATTACGTTGAGATTGCGGCTGGGGGGGATGGGGATATAGAGAGAAGCAGACGCGCTGAGCCGACCGATCCCTTTGCAGGACATTTCTTGGGCGGGGCCCGGTCGACTCAGCGTCTGTCGTAGTTTAGTGGTCAATCAGAGAGACGTACATCGTCTGCAGCATGGTTCGATGCAATTGAAGGCTGCAGGTCCGTCTACGATCCGATCAAGCACGGTCTCTTTGCGTTGGCATCTCCTTTCTACTAGTCCATCCATGGAGTTGCTTGCGATCTGGAAGATCAGCGTTGTGCGAACAGATCGTTGAGACGATCGCCCGACGTCACGAGAAGAGGCACATACTGGTGTTCGAACTTGAGTCCGAAGTCTCGCCGGCGCTTGTTGGCTTTCTGACTGCTCAGAAGCTTTCTGTCGCGCTTGCGATCTTTTGCTCTTCTTCCGTTCCGTCTTGCCCAGGTGTCGCTGTGACGCTTTGTCCCAGGCTTGGGTTGTGGCTTAGACTCGATTTCTTCGACACCGATTTCATCGGCTACGGAGACTTCGAGTGCCTTAGCACTGTTTCGCATCAGGGTATTTCCCTTCTTGTTGGATGATCATCCCTGAACCTGTTTTCACTTCCCCCCTTGGAAGTAACAAACGTCCGTTAATAACCGGCGCTTATTACTTCCAAGGAGCTACAATCTCAACGTACTAATACGTCCGAACTGTTTAGCTCAAGGAGCGTATTCGGAATTAATTAAGTAGCACAAAAAGTGTTTATGCTCAATTAAATCATTTTTATTATATCCTAACTTGTCAAACTTGCAAGCTGTTAGTTAGATGGCTTTTTGTCTTTTAAAAGCTTATGGATTATCTCAATTTCGTTCCAGGCAACTTCTTTACCGCCCATATTGCGGGTAGTTTGGTGGCCAATACCGGTAAGAAGTATGGTATCGCCATTTTGAGCATTTTCTATGGCTTGTTTAATGGCATTTAAGCGGTCCTGCACTTCTTGAGTTTTGCTTGAGTCACCGACTTCCTTGATACCCTCAAACACTTCCTTGCGGATGGCAGCCGGATCCTCAGTATAAGTTTCATCATCAGTTAAAAAGATTAAATCGGCATACTTACCAGCAATCTGACCCATCTGGGGTCGTTTAGTTTTATCCCGATCTCCAGTTGCCCCAAAAACCAGAATTAATCGTCCAGGCGTTATTTCACGGGTAGTTTGTAGAACATTTTTTAGGGCATCAGGTGTCACGGCATAGTCGACAATTACATTAAAGGCTTGGCCTTCATCGATCCGAGTCATACGCCCAGGTACACTCTTAAGTGCAGCAATCCCCTGCTCTATTTGCTGTGAACTTAAATTTAGAGCCAGCCCTACTCCAACTGCCGCCAGGCTGTTATAGATATTAAAAAGTCCAGGTAAGTTAACCCGAAGTTGTAAATCACCACTACTAGTCTTTACCATAAAATCGCTACCATCTGCTGATTGCTTAATGTTAATGGCCTGAATATCGCCGTTTTTAATCCCGTAAGTTAGGGGCTTTGGTGCTGCCGCTTCAAAAACAGCCGCCGAAGGATCGTCGGCATTTATTACTCCGACCCCTAAACTACCCCTGTTTTTGGCTACTAAATTAAATAATCTGAGTTTAGCGCTGCGATATTTTTCAAAGCTACCATGATAATCCAGATGCTCGTGGGTTAAGTTAGTTAAAACGGCTAAATAAAAAGGCATGCCCCATACTCGATGTTGAGCTAAGGCGTGGGAAGTTGTTTCCATGACTAGCCATTCAGCACCATCTTGATTGAGTTGTTTAAACCGCTTTATTAATATAGGTACCGGTACTGTAGTCATATGTACGTCTTGGGCTTTAATTGCTTCACCTACCCCGTAACCGACGGTGGTCATCAGGCCAACTTTAAATCCAGCTTCATGCAACATGCGGTGAATTAAAAAACAAGTGGTAGTTTTTCCATTAGTACCGGTAACGCCAATAATTTTAAACTTATGAGCTGGCATTCCGGATAGCGTATTAAATAGAACTGCCTCTGTTAAATGACCGTAAGGTTCCACTACTTTAAAAACTTTTTTAGGAATAAATTTCTTTACGACTGCTCTAGTACCCATTATCTAAAGTATACTGTAGCGGATGAGAATTTTGGGCATTGAAACCAGTTGTGATGAAACAGCCGCAGCCATTGTTGAAGATGGCCAGCGACTTTTATCTAGCGTCGTAGCAAGTAGTATGGATTTGCATGTTAAATACGGGGGCATAGTGCCAGAAGTGGCTGCCCGCGCCCAAATTGAAGCAATTATTCCAGTTATTGACCAAGCTATTTCAAGATCTAAACTTGATTGGCCTAGTCTTGATGGCATCGCTGTAACCTACGGTGCTGGTTTAGGTGGATCATTGTTGGTAGGTGTCTTAGCTGCCAGAACTTTAGCAATCGTTAAAAATAAAGCTTTGTACGCAGTTAATCATGTCGAAGGCCATGTCTACGCTAACTTCATTACTGAATCGGCAGCCAGCAAAAGCTATAATCTGCCAGCTAAACAACCACGCTTTCTGATGTTAGCTCTAATAGTTAGTGGTGGGCATACTCAACTGGTATTATTTAAAAATCATTTTAAATATGAACTACTCGGTCAAACTCATGATGATGCCATTGGCGAGGCTTTTGATAAAGTTGCTAAAGTTATTGGACTGCCCTACCCCGGCGGTCCCAGTATTGCCAAAGCGGCAGTTGCCGGCAATCCTAATTTTTTAAGTTTACCTAAAGCAAAGCTTCAAGCTAAATACGACTTTAGCTTTTCTGGGCTTAAAACAGCCGTTTTGCGTGAAGTTCAGTCTTTATGTGGTAAATCTTATGATTTCCCGAGTTTTAAGCTGGCAGAGCTTCTAAATGAGGCTCAACGAGCCGATATTGCTGCTAGTTTTCAACGTGTTGCCGTTGAAATGGTAGTAGATAAAACTTTTACTGCTTATCAGCAGTTCAATCCTAAAAGTGTAGTAATTGCCGGAGGGGTGGCGGCTAACCTGGAGCTTAGGCAACAGCTATCTGCTCGTCTACCCTTGCCTATTGAATATACTGACCCCAAACTGTGCACCGATAACGGTGCTATGGTTGCGGCCCTGGGGTGTTTTAAAGCTATGCAAAAACAATCAGTTGCTAACTCTTATAGCCTAGATATTGCACCGAATTTAAGTATGTAGCTAATTACGCAGATCAATGTCTCGCACGTCTTCTGTACCAATCTCTATTGTACGATTAGCAATATCAAGTATTTTTAATATATCTAGCATTTCTTGGACTCTTTGATCTGAAGATTTAGGATCTATTCTTCTTAAAGCTTCCTTTTCGATAAGCCTTTGATGCATTTTTTCTTTAATCTTATCCCAATCCAGGTTATATACTTTTAATTCTTCTTTTGAAGAATTTTTATCAGGGTCGACAACACCAGTTAGATGACTACCCTTTTCGGAAACTTCTCGCCTAACATCAAAGTGGGCATTCAGCAATTTACCGCTATGCTCTTGAGTAACTTCAAGATTATTAAATACATGCACTTCGTAGCCACCAATTGATAGTTCCGGATCCTGAGTTATTAAATGAACTTCGGTGTTTATTTCGAGATTATCAACTGCTTGTTTGACCCACACTTCACCGCCACTACTACCCCTATTAAATGGAAAATAAGCCTCCTTGACTGCTACCATATAATCTTCACCAGCAACATCCGGAGGATAAACGTCTGTGTCACTTACTATGCCAGCTAGTAAACGATCACTGTCTAAGCAAACTTCCCTTAATAGTTCAGGATCTACCGGAAATTTTGGTTCTTGGGGCTGGGGTTCTAAGTTAGTCATATAGAGTTTTATTTAGATTTACTATTATAGCAATATACTTGTGCTTTGTCAATATTGCAACGCTTATGCTTTGTGCTATGCTAACAGGGAAAACAAACATCCTAAGGCAGTCCTGTATCGCTGTCTAACAGATATGTTATGCAGGACTGCGCCAAAAGCAAAAACCAGTTGTGGCAGTTAGAGACGAGGGTTTTGAAATAGACAAGCCTTGGTTTTTATTTGTCTCGTTTCATGTGAAAAATCTACCTCTGTTATTTCGCATTTTTCTATGAGGTGTTATGATTATTGAGATTGACCAAATAGCCTATGGGGATAGAATTTGAAATTGTCTAAAGTTTACGAACCAAATAAACAAGAAACTAAGATTTATTCTCTATGGGAAAAATCTGGAGCTTTTACCCCTAAAAAGGCAAGTCATAAAGACAGTTTTACGATTATGATGCCTTTGCCAAATGCCAATGGCAAACTGCATATCGGTCATGTACTATTTATAACTTTACAAGATATAGTGACTCGTTATCAGCGGATGAAGGGCAAGCAGGCTTTATGGCTACCGGGCGCCGATCATGCCGGCTTTGAAACTTGGGTAGTTTATGAAAAAGAGCTAGCTAAACAGGGGAAGAGTCGCTTTGATTTCACGCGTGAGCAGTTATACAGCCAAGTTTGGGACTTTGTAGCTAGTTTTAGGCAAACTTTTGAAAATCAGTTTAGGGAGCTAGGCGCGAGTGTTGATTGGACCCGTTTTACTTTCTCGCTTGACGATAAAATTACCCGCCGGGTTAATGACACCTTTAAACAGATGTGGGATGAGGGCTTGATCTATAGAGGTGAACGCTTAGTTAACTTTTGTACTTTTCACGGGACCAGCTTTGCCGATATTGAAGTCGAACATAGAGAAGAACCGGGACATTTATGGCACATAAAATATCCTTTAACAGATGGCAGTGGTTCGCTAGTAGTAGCTACAACCCGTCCCGAAACGATGCTCGGCGATACGGCTGTGGCCGTCAATCCGAATGATAAACGTTATAAGCAGTTTGTTGGCAAAACCGTAAAATTACCTCTGACAAATCGAGAAATTCCAATCATTGCTGATAGCTATGTCGATATCAAATATGGTAGTGGTGCCCTAAAGATTACTCCAGCTCATGATCCTAATGACTTTGAGGTGGCCAGGCGTCATGATTTACCGATGATCTCTGTCATTGATCATGAAGGACTGATTACAACTGAAGCCGGCGAAGCTTATCGCGGTAAAAAATTGGAAGCCGTCCGTACCGAAGTTATCAACCATCTAAAAGGGCAGGGGTTACTTGTAAAAACCGAAGCCATAACCCACAGCGTCGGCCATTGTTATAAATGTGGCACGATTATTCAGCCTCTTTTGAAAGATCAGTGGTTTATAGATATGAAACCATTAGCCGAGAGTGCTATAAAAGTGCTCAGGCAAGATAAAATTAAGTTTTATCCGACTGTTAAGAAAAATCAATTAATTGGTTACTTAGAAGGTTTGAAAGATTGGAACATTAGTCGTCAAATTGCCTGGGGTATTCCGATACCGGCTTTTCAAAATGTTGATGACCCAGACGACTGGATTTATGACGAAAGGGTAGGGCAGCCGGAAATAACCGTTGGTGGCAAAACCTACCGGCGCGACTTGGATGTATTTGATACTTGGTTTAGTAGTGGCCAATGGCCTTACGCTACCTTATCGCCTTTGCACAGTCCAGATTTTAAACAGTTCTATCCGACCAACTTGATGGAAACTGGTGGTGAAATTCTTTACCCCTGGGTTAGTCGCATGATTATGTTAGGGCTGTACGTAACTGGGCAGGTGCCATTTACGGAAGTTTATATCCATGGCTATGTACTGGCCGCTGATGGTTCCAAAATGAGTAAAAGCGTTGGCAATGTCGTTGACCCAGCTGGAATCCGTCAAAAGTATGGCACTGATGCGCTGCGATTGGGACTAATTGATGGCCGGGCCGCGGCGATTAACCGGCCTTACGATGAATCTAAAACAATTGCTGGGCGTAACTTTGCCAATAAGCTTTGGAATATCGCTAGGTATATTGAAGATAAGTTAGATAAAGAACCCAGTGTTAGCCCTAAACCTCATAGCAATGCTGATCACTGGATATTGACTAAATTACAACACTTGACAGAGGTAATGTCTGCTGATTTGGACAAATATCGGTTCGCGGAAGCTTACGACAAGCTCTATCACAGCGTTTGGGATGATTTAGCCGATTGGTACATAGAAGCATCCAAGCAGACTTTAAATCCTGATGTCTTAGCCTATTCACTTCAGACAGTCTTAAAATTAGCTCACCCATTTGCACCTTTTGTAACTGAAACTATCTGGCAACAATTAGGTTTTGGCGACCGTCAGCTATTGGCAGTAAGTCCTTGGCCAAAACCTACAGCCGGTGATGCAGCCGCCGCTAAAGAATTTGAGCAAATTAAAACTATCGTTAGTGAGATTCGTTACTTAAAAACCGAGCTGCAGCTAAAGAGCCCACCAGTGATTTATTTACCTACACCATTATTAGAAGCTAATAAGGAGCTTATTAAGAGTCTGTTAAAGGTTGGCACTATGACAAAAGTAAATAAAGGGCAGGGAATCCAACTAACCCAGACAAACTACCAGGTTTGGCTAGCAATAGATAAAAAAACTATAGATAGTTACTCAGTACAGTTAAAAAAGCGTATTGCAGACCAAAAACTGCATGTTAAACACTTGAAAGGTCGACTAAGCAATAAAGCCTACATTAAACAGGCACCAAAGTCCTTGGTTGATCAAACGCGCCGTCAATTGGAAGACGAGGAAACTCTGTTAGATAAGCTAACTCTGCAACATAAGCGTTTTAGCTAATAGGTTGATCGGCCGGTTGAAGAGCCGCCCGGACATGCTGAGCCGACTCTCCGGGCCGGTAATCATCAAACCAAATAACATGCCAACCTAATTTTTCAGCCTCAATTATGTTGGCATTGCTATCGTCAACTAATAGTATCTCGGCCGGTTGACAGTTGGTCTGTTGTTGGGCAATTTCATAAGCTCTGGGTTCTGGTTTGATGGCACCTATTTGCGATGAATCTATTATGGCACTGTAAGGAATGTCCGGTATCAGCCCTCGAGATCGCATAATCTCTATAAAACCGGGCATAATGTTGCTGAGCAGTCCGACATGGTAACGTTCTGAGGCCCAGCGCAGCAGTTCGTGCATTTGCGGAATCGGGTCAACCGCCTCCATGTAATACTTCTGCCAGTCGACATGACTTAGCTTAAGATGTTCAGCCAGTTTCTGGTTAAAATCTTCTAAGCTCATTTCACCCTTGCAGACCAGGTCGTTGTAATGCCAAAAGGCCGTTTCAATAACATCAGCTGGGATACCACTGTCTTCGGCTAGTTTTGTAAAGGCCCTAGGGAAAAACCGTACCAAGCAACCGTTAATATCGAAAAAGACAAACTTAACACCACTTTTGGACTGCAGTTTGGCGGTAGCTACTTCAGGGACTGCTGTTGTTGCACCAGTTAACTCGTCTAATGATATACCGAGTACCGCGGCTATCCGTTTAATCGTAAAGATTGATGGTGCTTTGATGGCCCCACGCTCAATCTTAGCCAGAGTTGAATAACTAAGACTGGCTTTTTGACAAAGTTGTTGCTGGGTTAGTCCGGCTTGTTTGCGGGCTTTTTGCAGGCGTCTGGCTAAATCTTTTTCTTCAGCGTCATTTGGACTCACTGTTTTATAGTCCGTCTGAGTTGTGACGGGATCCACCCCATTTAATTCCATATAGCCATATAATACCAATTTACAGATTAATTTACGAGATATTGGTAGCTAAATAGTGGCTTATTTTTTTAAAACAACGCTAAGCGTTAAATATATAACTATGAATAGACCTATGCTGGCTACGGCGGTACCGATGACCACGCGACTAGCATTACCCTCACCACTGCGGCGAGCTAATTTGGAGTAAAGCCAACCGGTTATTCCAGCTGCTAGGAGCAGGGAAATTACAAAGTTAGACATAAGTTTATTCTATCAGAGTTAAATAATCTACTGCGGCAGACTATAGCAGAACAGATGTAAAATTATTTTGTAATCAAAAAGCCTACGCTTGCAAATGAAAGACAATAGTACTAAAGTCGCTCTAAATTAAGGAGTTGATTTATGGCAAGTATCGAAATGCTTGGTGGTAATGAGGCTGTAGCAAAACGGACCCAAAAACTTGCAAAAGATATAGGTGAGCTAGCTTTTGATAGAGCCCATAAAGATTTAAACAGATTCATTGGTTCAGATGAAGACGACCTAAAGCCTAATCAAGTTGATTCTGTTGCTAAAAGACAAAAGGCTAGGGCAATTGCCAAGTACGAAAAAGACAGAAACGAAGGATTGCATAATGACAAAGTAAGTATGGCAGTTGGCTTAACAGCATTGGTAAGAAGTTCGGCTCGGAATAGGATTGAGGAGTGGCTAAAGTCTAAACCAGTAACTATGTTTAGTCCAGTTCTAACAGAAGTAGGAGAAGCAGAAGGTAAACCTTTATACAAAATGCGATTACCGCAAGGGGCGTTTTCTACCGTTAGTTCCGGAATCTTTTTCTACCCTGAAGCTAGGATGCCTCATCCTGGATCGATATTTAATTTACAGGACAGAGGTCATGAATTTGATGAAAGGATTGCACTTTCACAAATATCGGAAGTTATTAGAATTGAAGGTGATGCTGGCGAGTTATGGCAAAGTCCTTATTCAAATCCTGATGGGACAAGAAGAGAGCCGCCGCTCAAAGTTAGGGATATTGAATAGCATCGCTAGTATTATTAATCACTTATACTTGACGGGCCGTAGTAAAGGACTTCACAAAAAGTCAATGTTACGTAATGGTTTGGCAGCTTTACGAAACTAAAAAGCCAGTTGCTTAGCCATTTCAGATAAGGCGACATGATCTGGTTCCGAACTCATGTCTGGCTCGGCTCTAAATTCTGCTCCGCTATTAATTGGTATTAACTTAACATGCACGTGCGGCACGTCCAGTCCTTCAATCTGTACACCAATGCGTTTCTTATCGGGGAAGGCTTGTTTTAATCTAATCGCAACCTTTTTGACACTAATCATTAGTTGAGCTAGTTCTTCATCACTAAGCTCGGTAAATTCTTGGACTTGCCGTTTGGTAACAACTAAAGTATGACCTGGTTGTACCGGATGAATATCTAAAAAGGCAAAGCTATAGTCATCTTCGTAAATTTTATGACTGGGGATTTCACCTTTAATTATTTTGCTAAAGATTGAGTCAGCCATGGCTTTTATTGTAAACCGAAGATTTAATAAAGGGTACCAAAAGAGTAGAATAACCCTTATGTCGTTGCTAAAAAGGTTTCTACGAGGGCTGACGTCATATCTTTTTAGATTATTTATTTTACTTCTAGCCCTTGTCAGCGGCTTAGTGCTAACTTTTCATTCGCCTCAGAAAATAGAAAAAGCTTTAGCCTCTAGCGGTATCTATAACACTTTCATCGATAATGCCATTGCCCAAACCAAACAAACTAGCAGTATTAATAATTCATCCAACAATTTACCAATTGATGATCCAGCCATTCAAGCGGCTGCTAAAAAAGCTTTTAACCCACAGCTACTTCAAAACAGTGGTGACAGTATAATAAATGGCACTTACGATTGGCTAGGGGGGAAGACCTTACAGCCTAATTTTACAATTGACTTAACTAATGCTAAACAAAGCTTTGCCCAAGATGTTGGTACATTCGCTACTCAAAAAATAACTAGCTTACCGGTCTGTACACTAAGTCAACTGCGGCAATTAAGTTCGGATATTTACTGGTATAACTTGCCCTGTCGTCCATCCAACTTGAATATTGCAACTGAGAGGGCCCAAGTTGTCAGTGATGCATCTAGCAGTAAGGATTTTTTACAAAATCCGGTCATTACTTACCAGAATTTGCCAAAAGATAGCCGAGGCCAAACCGTTTTTGATAAATTTTCTAAGGCTCCAAAGTACTTTAAATTGTTTAAGCGTTCACCATGGGTAATTGGTTTACTGGCAGTTATTTGTGGCGGCTTAACTATTTGGCTGTACCAGCCTAAACGACCTGGTTGGCGCAGTATTGCCTACTCACTGGCAGGAACTGCCATAATCCTACTTATAAGCGTGTTAATAGTCAGATGGGGACTGCATAAAACTACCAACCTACATGGCTTTATAAGTAGCGGAGTTAATAGTAGTTTTCAACAAACCATTATTAAATTTATTTATTCAATCTATAGTTCAATTCAACAGGTTATCATCTGGTTTGCAGTCAGCTACGCTGTGATAGGTTTGGTTATTTGGCTGATTCAGCATTTTACTAAGCCTAAAGTACCTACCGCTGCAACTGCCAAAAAAGCTGATATTGATCATAAGTTAGCAAACCAAAAAACTACAAATATGGACCTTCGCATGGTTTATGATAGTGTCTAATGTTTAGTGATAATGAAAAAAGGTCTTGTAAGAAAAAAGTCCGTTATTCCAATGATGCAGCCGCCCAAGCTGCCCTAAAGAAAATTAATCCCGCCAGAAGGCTTAAAAAGCCATACCGTGTTTATAAATGCCCGGTTTGTAACGGTTACCACCTAACTTCGCAGCCCAGGAGATAAACTCGTATACAGGTAAATAATAAGCTTGGCGGAGAGGGTGGGATTTGAACCCACGGTATCATTGCTGACACACTGCTTTTCGAGAGCAGCGCCTTAAACCGGACTCGGCCACCTCTCCTTATGGGCTTTAATTATCCCAATTTAAGCTAAACAAAGCTAGAGCTGCAAATATAAGGGCAATGTCACGAAATGTTATGGCGAATAGATGAAAGTTAGAGGTAACGATACCGGCTAAGGTCAAAGTTGCTAATAATGCCGCGTATTTTAGGTATTTGCCACTGATTAACCAAACAGCCAAAATTAATTCGTAAACTGAAAATATTTTCAGCAGAGTATGCTTATCGAAGTGATTGCTTAGGATATGCGGTAGGTAGCCAATCCAGTCCTGGGGGTTTTTGAATGATGAGATAGCGGCATAACCGAAAATAACAGCTAAGCCAATACGCAATAGGATTGATGCATAGTTTTGCTGCCCGCCGCTTGGTTTTGACATCTGTTTAGTTTACAACTAGGGTACCTTTTTGGGTAGGATCTAAATGATTGTGATAACCATGCGAACCGGTGGTGGTAGGTGTGAAACTGCTGCTTTGGCCAGCGGCAATTTCGCCGACATTAAGCTGGGGGTCATCGGTGTGAACCGGGTGAGGATCAGAGTTAAAGCTGATAGCTTGGGATGAACTGTTTTTAATCGTGACCTTGGTCCCGGATTTTACTGTAAGAGTTGCTGGGCTAAAACCACTATCCGTATAGGTAATGGTAGAGGCTGAAGTTGTTTGAGTTGAAGTGCTGCTTGGACTGGTAGAGCTTGGTGTCGTAGATTTTGTAGAGTTTGTTTGTGTAGTTGTTTTAGTAGACGTAGTAGGAGTTGTTTTATTATTCCCTTTTAAGGCTAGTACTATGGCCCCTAAGATAATGATTAATATTATGACCACCCCTGTATATATACCAGTTCTACTCATGCTATTCTCCGTTTAATTTTGTATATATTATTATTCGGGTTTTTAAGTAAATGCGCAAGTAAGCAAAGTTTTAGGTTTGGATTTTGTTAGGTAGGTGTGGGAAGTTTGGGTCTTTGGTCTTTAAAACGCCGATAGTAAATATAGATAAGAGATATTAATAAGGTTAGGCCGTAAAACCACCAGACTAATTTAAACCAACCGGATTGCAATTGGGTTCCAAGCTTTAGGGCATGGATATAAATCGCAATAATAGCGGCGTCCGTGGCGTACTCGACATAGTGCCACCAGGACCTGGTAGAAAAAAGTCGCCTAAATTCATAACCTAAGAATATAAATAAGCTGATAGTACCAAGTATGGCGGCCCAGCGCAGGCTAGGGGCCACATAGTGATTTAAGTAGCTACCTGGTGGTAATCCTAAGCCATCGCGCCATAGTTGCCACCAAAGTAGTCCTGGGTGCAGCAATATGGCTGTTAGTACTGCTAAACTGGTTACTTCAAAGTATCTGTGTAAAGCTTGCTTAGGAACAGCTAGGTACTGACGGGCTGCACTCATTATGTAATGTCCCCACATTAAGCTAAAAGCAGTCAGCCCCAGGATTGGGAAAATTCTGAAACTATCTAAGTGGCTAAATTGCCAACTGAAGCTTTGGCCCCAGGCTAAAAAGGCGATTACCATAACTAACCCGCTCAAAATCCAGGCGATAATATTTAATCTTTGGCCAATTGCTTGCTGCATTTAACCCTTCAATAGGATATAGATAATCATTATGGGTCCAAATAATAGACAATAGATGGCAAACGGCCTAAGGCTTTTATTTTTAAAGTATCTGTCTAAAAATCTGACTGAAAAATAGGCAGCTATTCCGGCGGCCACACCACCAGCTAAAATCTGAGGTCTTAAACCGTTAGCCAAAGGCCCTAAAAAATCTGGTAATTTATATAGACCGGCGGCAAAAATTATTGGAGTAGCTAGTAAAAATGAGAAACGGGCAGCGTCTTCGTAGTCCAAACCACTGGCCAAACCACTTACCATAGTAATGCCAGAACGGCTAATTCCGGCAAAAAAGGCAAATACTTGAGCCAGTCCAATCAATCCAGCTCGGCTAAAACTAATCTTAGTGGTGTTCTTGACGGTTTGTTCCAGTGAGAAGTCACTACGATCATGTTTGGATCGGCGGATATGCTCACCATAAAGCAAAATTAAACCATTGATCGTTAAAAAGACGGCCGCAAACATTGGCTTTGCAAATTGCCGCCTGAGGCTATGTTCAAAGATTAAGCCGGTAAGTCCAGCCGGTATGGTGGCAATTATCAGTAACCAGGCAAGTTTTTGATAAGACGATTCGGTTTTACGAGTTTTAATTGAACTAAAAAAACCACCTATGATTTTAAACCATTCACGGCGATAGAAAATAAATAGAGCTAGTCCAGTAGCCAGATGTAATATTACCAAAAAAGATAAAAACAGAGATTCGTTGGATTGTTGCTGATTCAGCAGATTGTGCCAACCAAAAAGATCTGATAGAAGTACGGAGTGGCCCAGGCTGGATATTGGGAATAATTCAGTTATGCCCTGTATCAGCCCAATGATTATGGCTTGAAAAAAACTAAGCATTGCTAAACATTATAAACCCCACCGCGGACTGCTCCGCAAGTGGGGTTTATTGTTTTTAGTAAATCTGACGCTTTAGCGCTCTTCGCGAGGTCGAGCCTCATTGACTACTAGGGCACGGCCGCCTAGATCTTTACCGTTGAGTTCTTTAACGGCTTGGGCCGCTTCTTCGTCGCTGCTCATCTCTACAAAGCCGAAGCCTTTAGAACGGCCGCTATCACGGTCCATAATTACTTTTGCTGATACGACAGTACCTACAGACGCAAAAAAGTCTTGTAGTTGGCTGTCGTTAACGCTGTAGGCAATTGAGCCTACGAATAGCTTGGTAGCCATTTGTTCCTCTTTACTTTACTGGCTCGGAGGTAACTTGGCTTCTACCTTGTTAGCTGCTCCTCAAACGAAACACTTAATTTATAGACCTAGAACTGTCTCAAGAGACAACTTAGCAGCTTTCTCTAGTAACGCTAATATAACATACTTTTTAGCTGCAGCAATAGCGGTGAACTTGAGTTAGACCTAATATTAATGCTTTGGTTGAGAATCTAGTTATCAGAAAATTTCAATAATCAAATAAAAACCCCACTCACAACACACGCTGAGCAGGGTTTTATGCTTGACGCCTAAAATGATTCGGGCACATCAATCAAGCATGTCCTCATTACACACTGAAGGACTAGGAATAGCTGTTAGTTATCTAACAAATTTTGTGTGATATTTGTCGCAAACTGAACTATATATAGTTAATTTTATTTCTTTGGCGCAGTAACGTTAACTAACCACTGTACGCCGAATTTATCGATACACATGCCGAACTTATCGCCCCAAATGGCTTTTTCAAGTGGCATTGTAACCGTGCCGCCATCTGCTAATTTCTGGAAATAACCACTCAGTTCGGCATCATCTTCACCACTCAGCGACAGGCTCATTGTAGTGCCTGGTTTATATTCCATTCGCTTAGGTGTATCTGATGCCATAAATGTCAGATTATCACCGGCATCTAAGACGGAGTGCATTACAAGATTGTCTTCGCTAGGATCTTTTGAAGCATGGAATTCTTTGAAAGTGCTTACGTCTAGTTTGCCGCCAAAAACTGATTTATAAAATTCCATAGCCTGAAGAGCATTATCTTTAAATCCTAGATAGGGATTTAGTTTAGTTGCCATAATTCCTCCTGATAAGTTAACTTCTTTTAGTATACATCTGTTATAGCTCACTTAAGCAAGCTAAGATCTAACTACTTGGATATTAAATAACAGTTTTCCAGTAATACCAAAAGCGAGTTAATAAGAGTATGAATACAAAAAGATACCAAAGCAAAAGAATATCCCCGTGATGTCGTTGCAACCAAGTCTTAGCTTTTACAGATATGAAATTTAGTTTGATGTTTCCTTCGCCTATGTTATATAGACTGGTATACCAAAAAACCGGTGGCACAATCATCCAGACAACAAAGCAGTAAGGACATATGGCTTTAATACGAAAAACTGCTTCGAAAAAAAGATAAATGAAAAAAGCAAAACCTACCAATGCCCCGATGTTTATAGCCTGCCACAACCATTTACGAAATGAGGCACCAGCTAAAAGACCGAGTCCCAATACGCTTAAGGCAGTAAAGGCCATTAATCCAAATATTGTGTTTGGTACACCGAATATGCTGGCTTGCGCGGTTTTCATAACTGAACCACAGCTTAATATTGGATTGATATTACATGCCGGAATATATGCTGGATTTTTAAGAATCTGTATTTTATCGTAAGTTAAAGCAAAAGAAGCAATACAACCAATAATCCCAGCTATTAAGAATATGTATGGCAACTTTTGCTTAAGGTATAGAGTTTTATTATTTTTTGAAGTTTGCATCTTCCCTATGTTGTCACAATCTGAAGTGAGAGTTTAAGGATTTGCAACAATTGACCACCAGGGTAATCGCTTGACTATATAATTATCTAGCGACCATGAACTCTGAGATGCTAATCTGTCTAGCCCATATATTGAGAAGAAAACTACAGCATAAATAATACCCGTGCCAATATCGGTTGAAGTTGCGCTATATGGACCACCAAAGCCCTCAGCTATTGCCCAGATAAATAAACTGAAGACTGCAGCCAATAAATATGTAGTTCTACGTGCTATACCAAATATTAAGGCTAGTGCAATTGCGGTTTCGACTAAAGCAACAAAAGCAGCAAACAAATGCGGGTTGTTTGAAAAAAAGTGAATCCAAAAACTAAACCATCCGTGCAGCCAGCTAGGTTGCCCATCAGCAGCAGATTTTATTTGGTCTAAAAAACCATCTCTGAAGGTGTGCTGCCACTTTAAGGCAGCGTTGATTCCCCACATAAATCCGAAAATAACGCGCAAGATGGCTACATGTTTTGATAAATTAGCGGTTGATTTTTTTGTCAGCATCTAAGTATTTATGTTACTGGTTGTTAACAGAGTAATCAATAGTAGTTATGCTTATATGTGTCGCAGGAAATATATCTGGTTTAACCAACTTAGATAAATGTTGACCTTCTTGCAATCTGTTAAGACTCACTATAAGATAATGATAACTAAACATAACAAATATGATTTCAAACTTTAAACAAAAATCGGCAAGTTCTGGTAATAAAGACCTGCTATCACGTTTCCAAAAAAAGATTAAAGATTTAGACAATAAAAAAATAGTTCTGGCCGGAGTTTTTGTACTGCTATTTATGACAATCGGGGTTTACAGATTATTTTTTGCTTCGGCCTTAACATATTTCAGCCCGGGTGGGACCTATAGCGACTGGTATTTCCCCGCTAGACCAGGCTATCAAAGCCTAGAATGGACATTCGTACCCGTTCAAGATCCGCCGTCCAGCTTGGCTCAAGCCGGATTGTTGCACTACTACGCCTATAACTTTAGTTTGGTTAACAGCAATGGTAGCGTGGGCACTGGCTATGCTGGTTTTCAAACAAATGGCATTTTTAATGGAGCACCTGAGGGTAAGGTAATAAATTTCAGTATATGGGGTTCCAATGGTGGTAATAGTAGCGGTTTAATTAATCCTGCAAATAGTGAAAGTGGTGGCTATCAAATAATGTATAAGTACCCCTGGACTCCTGGGCACAAGTATCGTTTTCAATTGAAAGCCGGCCCAAGTGTAAATGATTCTTTAGGAAATTGGTGGGGGCTTTGGGTGAGTGATGAAAATTCTGGTGCGGTAACATTTATTGGTGAGCAAAGAGTACCGGCGACTATAAACGGCTTAAGTTCTACTCTCTGGTCTGGACATACTTCTATGTTCGGCGAAGATACACATTGGTGGCAGACGCTTAACGGTGATGTGAAATACACAAGTTGCCGTAATTTCCAAAATTCCGCAATGGCCGCCTTAAATATCTCTGCAAATGGCAATATATTACCTTCAAGTTTAACAAAATCTACTAATTCCGGTGGCACTAATACCGGCACAAATGGTTTTAAAACAACTAATTGTCCAGTTACAGTTTATAGTGATGCCAACTTTAACGTCCAACATAACCTCGGTTACTGGTCGGTTCCAGCCTCGAATTACATGGCAATAAATCATTGGTGGCAACTTGCCGGATTTGCAAGTGTTAGATCATCAACTGCGCCCCGTTCTGCCAATATAAATGCCAATGCTGGTCAACCTTTATGGTTTTATCATGATGTTGCCAATCTAGGCCCGATTACTGCTAGTTACCCACTTCATGTAGATTCATATCATTATTCTGCCTCGGGTTCATTGCTGGCATTCGTTCAAACCGATATTACAAGTACTAGTACTGGAAAAGGCGGAGTATATTTCTTTAGCGATACCTTCACCATCCCAACTACTGCCACATCAGGTGAAAAATATTGCCATGCTATCTGGTTTAACGTTGCTGGGGGACCTGGTACTGGACCAGCTATAAGTCCCCAATCCTGTGCAACTATTAATTAAAGCTCGATATTAAATTCTAACCTAGCGGATAAGACTATCACCCCACCGCCATTCCACGCAGCGGTCTCACCAGGTTTCCCCAGATCAACTTACGCCGTCAAGCAAATGAGACGACCTTGCCTATCATCACATTCCCCCCCCGCAGTAGGAGCACGAGTCGAACGTGCAAAACCACTTTATTGGTTTTGGGAATGCACGTTTAGCAGTATTGCTACCCTGGTTGGCCACCTTTGACTATTTCGTGGTCATTCATACCCTCTCGGGCGCTTAACTGGCCTTAGTCCTGCGTTGCAACTTATTAGGTGACGCCAGGCTTGAAACTAGTATCGAACAAACTTTTAAGGTTAGTATTTGAAGCTATATAGCTCCCCGGACTACGAATTGCGACTGGAATGTTCTTAAAATCATGCAATTAATTATATAAAAGCAATGCTAAAAATCAAGCCATAATTAAATGATATTGATCACAGTATAGGGAAGGTTTCAATCGTTCAGCATTATATGCAAGGTTAGTACTTTATATATTGAGCTGAGTTAAACTACTAATGGATATTCAGTTCTTGGATTATACTTGGATACAATAATTTGGGAAGTTAAAGGGTAGTTAAAAAATGCCAAACTGGCTCAGTCGCTTGATAAATACGGACCTAGAACTTGAACACGGTCATATTAAAGAAGTTGTAGAAACCGAAGCCCATATTAAGCGACATTGGTTAAGGCGTTGGCTAGACATAGCTATGTTGCCGATATTGTTAGTTATTGCATTAGGGTGGATATTAGCCTTTAGCTTTCTGTCAAAAGTCCGTTTAGACAATAGCATAATAACTACTCGCCAATCTGATACGGTCTTAGGCCAAATCATTCAAGATCAAGTTGCTAAATATCGGCTCCATTTGACTTATCCAGATAACTCCACTAAAAGTTTTAGCCCTGGTACCATGGGAATTTGGGTTGATTCCGTTGCTTCAGTTAATAATATTAGGACTCAACAACACCAGTTTTCACAGCGTATACAGTGGTGGCATCCTATAACTGCAAATTTGGTTCTAAAAGTGAATAACTCCACTTTATATCAATTCATTGCAACTCAAGCTACCCAAATTATTCAACCAGCCAAAGACGCTAATTTATCGATAGTTAAAGGTAAGGTTCAACTGACTGATGCCGTTTCAGGCAAACACTATGGGCTAACTAGCCCCTATTCAACCATATTAACAGCGGTAAATCGCTTACAAAGCCAACCATTAAAAATGGAGACTTTAGACACCAAACCGCCAATTTTGTCTTCCCAGTTAGCACCTTATCAAACACAGTTGCAAAACATCCTAAGTCAAAAGATCAGTTTTGATTTTACAAGTAAAAAAGTCACGGCCTCACCGACAGATATTGCTAACTGGGTAGAAATATCTACGGTAAATAATGGACGTAAAATTGATATTACCGTCAACAGCGGTAAAGTACTGTCGTATATCAATCAAATAACTAGTAACCAAGTCCATCCCCCCAAAGCGCAAGTCGAAGTCACACAATCTGATGGTAGTGCCAAGATTATCGTGCCAGGCGTTAATGGAACGGCTATCACCAATCAAGTCGCCATAGCGTCAGATGTAACCCAAAGTTTGCTGCAAGGTAAAAATATATCTGAGACTTTAGCTATTCAATACGCTTCTTTTAAAACTGTTGCTGCTAAAGATTACCCCAAATGGATAGAGGTCGATTTAACTAATAAACGCATGTATGCCTATGAGCAAAGTAACCTGGTGCGCACTTTCCTAATATCTGCTGGTGCACCTAAAACCCCAACCGTTACTGGCCAATACGCCATTTACTCTAAGTTTGTGCAACAAGACATGCATGGATCCAACACCGATGGCAGTAGCTACTTTGTACCAAAAGTACCCTGGGTAAATTACTTTTATAAAGACTATGCTATTCATGGCAATTATTGGCGGCCATTAAGTTATTTTGGCAATATTAACAGTTCGCACGGTTGTGTTGGTATTCAAGTGGGTGATGGGGAGTGGATGTATAGTTGGGCACCAATTGGCACGCCAGTCATAATACATACTTAAGGAATAGGGATAAGTTTGTAAATAATATAAATTGTCTTTACAGAAACCCTGTGCCGTATGAGGCTAATAAAATTAAAGGTTCAAATAATGTATATCGTATTAGATAAGGTACTTATCGAATTATTTACAGGATTTACAAAAACCAATTATTAATCTTTGTTATTAGAGTCCGACACCGAAAAAGTGCTTATAAAGATTTATAGAATTTCAGTATATTGGAAAAGTATATACAGCATAGTACAACACACTAGACTAAGTCAGAATGAAATTACTTCTTAGACTGACTTAAGCGCAAATTAGATAACAGATTCAATAATTTATCAAAGATGCAATAAGGTATTATTTGGCGATTGACAGTTCTTGAAATTGTAGCTACAATGTTATCACAATGAATACAACTATTATCAGTATTGGAAACTCTAAAGGAGTGCGCATACCTAAGCCACTATTAAAGGAGAGCGGGTTAGGTAAAGACGTAACAATTATCGCTAAAAATGGCGAGATTCGTATAACTGCTGGTAAACCTGCACAGAAAATTTCTGAAACAGCACTTTTGTCTGAAAGACTACTGGCTAGAGATTGGCTTAGACCCGAGGAAGATAAAGCGTGGGCCAGTTTACGGTAGGTCAAGTTGTAACTAGTGCTTTTCCGTTTTCAGATTTAAAAGCTCAGAAATATCGCCCGGCTCTAATCGTAGCCATCGTCGATTTCGACAACTTGATCCTCTGCCAGATTACTTCAAAGCCATATTCGAGTACTATGGCGATTGAACTAACCAAACCGGATTTTATCGAAGGTAGTCTTCCGGTTAAAAGTTACGTACGACCTGATAAACTTTTCACAGCTGAAACATCAATAGTTAGCAAAATGTATGGGGAATTGAACACTCAAAAGTTAGATAGGGTACTTACAACACTTCGCAATCTATTTGTTGAAACTTAATAATATAATATGGTACGGCATTCTGTACGAAGTTAGGACTTTACTAATAGCTTTATGTGGATGTAAATAAGAGATAGATGGTCATTTCATAAAATATTATTTCTAATTGTAAAGTATTAAATATGGAATTTTATACATCAATCTTTAAATAATATCAGTGACTACACAGTATTTATTTCTTACGTACTTGTTTTGTGTAGAATGCAAAGCAAAGAAGTGCAAGAGCTATAAATAAGAGAGAAGTTCCATGAGAGTTGCTATTATCATGTTTAAAAAATCCGAAAAAGATACCTACAATAACTAGAACTATACCAATGGCTAATATTATATAGGCGAGATTCTTTTGTTTTATCATATTAACAATAATAACATGCTTATGCTTGGTACGGCACACTAGACCAAGTCAGAATGAAATTACTTCTTAGACTAACTTAAGTGCAAGTTAGATAACAGATTGAATAATTTGAAGAGGCAAAGTTTACTGTTTTTTTGTCTAATAGACTTATAAATTTTTGAAGTGTGGTACAGCATCATTAACGAAGTTAGAACTTTAGTTTGCGTACTTAATGCATTGCCTGGGTCCGTCTGACCTGGCTCCCAAGGTATACCATTTAACACATTTTTTATGTGGTCTTAGGTAAATTATTAAACCAAAAACTAGTAGCAGAATAACAAGACTGATAATAATTAAATTAGTTCGCAGTTTCTTCATAAAAACATCTTAGCATAAGCAAAATGGTACGGCACACTAGACCAAGTTAGAATGAAATTACTTCATAGACTGACTTAAGCGCAAATTAGATAACAGACTGAATATCTGTTTTGCATAAAATACTAAAAATTATATAGTATCACAATGCGTGTGATGCCCCTTGAAGTAATTGCAGAAATTCCTGATCAGATGTTTGTTGATATACAAGCAGCGTTACCTATCTCAGGAAATATTATTCGTAATGGTGCCAGCTTGCGGTGGCCAGACGGTAACCATAGTTTTACCCAGCGACTTGTGATGGATGCTATTGAACCAATGCTATACCCAATCCTTGAAACAGCTAATAGACATATCAGGTTTATAGAATTTGCGGTGGAAAATGGATTGATATTACCAAATGAGTCACAACGGACTGGTTCATCACGCTGGCATAAAGATGGAGATATATCTGACCGTGTCAGCAAATATATAACTGCAAATTGTTTTTTAACCGAGTTTCAAGGCCGTGAACGGCCTAGTCCGGGTGAGCTAGTAAAATTTAGAAGAGAACGTCATCGCTCACCGATAAATCTAACTGAAAATCCGATTGCACGCACGTGGATAAGAGCTTTAGTGCACCATTAAACCCATAAGTAAACTGGTACAGCATTGTATACAAGTTTAGAACTTTATTTATTAACTTATTGTCCGGAATGTGTTTCGATCAATTTATTTATAAAGCTGAAAGCTGTGTCATTGCTTGATATATTTAGCATACATGTTGTAAATGTTTTATTGCCATATTTTTGAGGGAAAAGTAGAACTTGATCTGAGCCATCTACAAATGATTCACAATGTGGATTGGGGCTAGCAGTATAATTTAAGAAATCGGTGGTTTTGATAATCTCCTTTAGCTCAGACACTTCAGAACCACTAAGCTTTTTATGACCCTCGAATCTACCGTCGCCGTAGAGATTATAAACAAGGCTGTTACAAGGTCCCGCACAATTACCACCGCTGTATGATAATGTCATTAAAGCTGCAGAATTAATAGAGTTGTTGCCTTTACTTTTTTGGTTTGATTGATAAACTGACCAACCTGTTGCGAAAATAATAATAATGAATATTAATATGAGCCGAACTACTCTACCTCTTTTTTTATTTTTCTTCATAAATTTATAGTATCACTGATGTACTAATAACGTTTTGCTTGGTACAGCATCCTTACTGAAGTCAGAACGCTATTCCTATCTAATTTTAGTCTAAATACTCTATAAAACTAAGCTATACCCCCACCTTTGCCTATATATCTTTTTTGGTGCAGTGTATCAATCTGTGCCATCGACAATAAACTTCGCACGTTCATATAGTTCATCAAAGGTTATTATCTCTACGTCGTTCAAAGATTTACGATAGAGCTCGAAACTCAATGACTTCTCAAGATTTATATCTTCACCTTTCATAAGCTCCTTTAGATTACCTACTACTAATACCTGTCTTGGCTTGATTGTAGATATTTCGATTCTTAATGGTGTTCCGTCTGGTTCGAATAGCCTGTGAAACTCACTTGCGATTGTTCTTAATGCCTTATGTGCAGTCTTTTGCTCGAAATGAATCCCAACTTTTGGAATTTTTTTTAGGCTCTTGTTTTTGAAGTATATTGCAAGGTCCATGCTTAATGGAACAATAGCATTTTTACACCTTATTTTCTAGAGTGAAAGTGTACTTTCAACTACTGACACATTACAGTGAAAATACAGTGAGTAAATATGGCAAACGAACAGAATCTTAAATCGTGGCAAGCTGGGCAGTCTGGAAATCCTAATGGTAAGCCAAAAGGTACAAAGCATCTTTCAAGATGGATTCAAGAATTAATGGAAGATGAAGCCTTTGAGCAAAAGCTTAGCGACGGAACAATTATTAAAGGCGCTCCAATAAAAGCAATTATCATGGTGCTGCTAACAAAAGCTATTAATGGAGACACTAGAGCAATTGATTTGATAGGTAAATATGGCTACGGAGCAAAAGTTGATATCACTAGCAATGATAGACCTTTACCGACACCAATCTACGGTGGCCTGTCTTGTAATGGCCTTAAGAGACAAGACCTTTAATTCTTAAAGATGCTTCGTTAGCATCCATACCGTGTACCAGCTCTACAAATTTTGGATCAACATTCAGCAAGTAATGCCACCTCAGTAGGTACATACTTACATAGTCGGGTAGTTTCGATATAGGTTTGCCATGTTTGGTGTACATCTCTGATTTTATATGCAGTAACTCTGGTAGATAGTGCATTTTGATAACAAAGTAGCGTATTAATTCAACCCTCGAGACATTCTCGGCACCCTCGGCATGATTCTTGCCACAATGTGTAAGGAATAACATGTCTCCCATTTTACGTTGCTCTGTGGTTAACGAGGTGCGTAGGTCAAAGTAAGTCAGCTCTAAGCCAAACATTGACTTTAACTGCTTACGGATAGCAATAAATGGCTTTTGAAATAACGGATTCGTAAAATGCTCCCCATGCATATAGCCAAAGTATTTAAACTTCATAGGTTTGTAATCAGCAACTAGAGCATCGAAGTGTTTGTATTTTTTTGAATAATTGACCATGTATTGCTTATTGTAATGTGTTTATATCTCCAAGTAATCTTCCAGACTGGTATCTATACTTATCGAGTAGCTTAATGAGTTCTCTGCTAGGTTTATTTGTCACATAATATCCATTAGATTTCCATGATTCGGATTCTGTATACTTTTGTGTTTTGGCAATCCCTACGGCATTAGCGTAAGTCATGATATATACACTTGCTTTCAGGGGTTCACTTACATGCCAAACATATGCCATTTGTAGGTTTGGAAATTTTTCGTACTTCTTATCAATACTAAAACTGGATGCACTAGAAGCTTTCAACTGTATCGGTATTGCTTTGAATTTTTTACTTGTTGGATCACTGAAAGCTATTAAATCAACCCCTTTATCTCTTAATGGTTCTGCGACTTCGATCCCATCAGCTGTCAATAAAGAAGTAAGTAGGTTGCGACCTACTATTTCTACTTGTTGAGTGTCTAGTTGCTGAATTTTCATATATGTAGTCTGTAATCAATTGACTACTTTGATGTTAGCTGAGTTAGCAAATGTAATCAAATGATTATGGGCTTTGCTCATGGGCATACATACCAAAGGAGTAGATGTCAAATGATTACAAAGAAAAACAATTTCTCGATGCTTTAGCCAAGCGTATTGCCTCAATTCGTAAACAAAAGGGCATGACACAAGAAAAACTTGCTGCGGAAGCTGATATAGATCGGGTTGCACTCGCTAACATCGAGACTGGCAAAAGGAGACCAACAGTCACAACTATTTATAAAATTGCTTCTGCTCTTGATACCAGAGTCGAAGATATATTTAAACGTCTTTAGGTAGCCAAATGACAGATGTCGAAAAGGTTTATACGGTTTTAGAACTTATTGACGAGAAGTCAAAACAAGTTGGGCCCGATGAACCAATAGTTGTTTCGATGTTACGGCTTAGCCGTTCCGGGGTTTCTAGAGCAGACACCCTAGACATAATGGCAATGCTCTGGAAAATCGAGGGGAAACGATGTATCGAGATCATCAAGTGGCCTGACGCTGATAAAAATCTATTTACCAATACAGAAGACGATACCTATCACGTAAAACTGCTCAGTACCTTTTATGACGTGCTGATGAAATACGAAGAATACGCAACCTATGAACGAGATCCGAAAAGAGCAAGCAAACTCTTCCCACGGAACGACTTAAAGCCCAACATTCTGAGAGTGCTGGCTGAAGGCGGAGACCCAAACATGTTTTCAGCAGAGCTCGAAACCAAAAATCACTTAGCCGTGCTGAGTTTTGAAAACATCTCTAGGCCCCAAGTCACTGTCGGCAATAGCGTTTACCTGTTAAGCTCGATGCGAGGTGGCAGAGCTTTCGATATTATTAATTACTGCTTGAATCATTCGCCTGGTCGAGATGTGTCCTCTAGCTTATTGAAAACCAAGCCAGGTATGAAAGGCCTTAGCAACATTAAAGCAGCCATTCAACACTCTCACTTTGACATAAAAAATGGAGCTCTAAGAGTATTTATTCATGCTACTCCAGGTTCTATAAGAGTTGCACAGACAGTGCATCTCACCGAATCAGAAATAGATACCATAAAAGTCGCCGCTCTAAATTAGAACAAATCAAGAATAATCCCAGAATAACACCTCTAAGGCAAGAATAAATCGTGCTTAGCGTATTTATTATTATTTTATTGCGAACATTAAGCTACCAATTCAATTAATTCCGTTGTCGACAAATAGAATTGGGGTCGATACGGAACCACTGGAGAGGTTGCAAATGAAACTAAGTGATGAACGTATCAATGAACTTCAGGGCTTGCTAAAAGCTGAGTTCGGTTTGTGCCTTACAACCGAACAAGCTCAAGAAGCTGGCGTTGCCATTATGCGTTTTATCGTAAGTAAGAAACGTAATAAACAATTAATTTTTAAGGAGAATAACAATGGCAACATTAACCCAAACAGCACCAAGAAAACTACACCACCAAATCACTAGTCCAAAGATGCTACAGAAAGCAGCAAGTGCAATGTGTGCGTACATAAACTACCAATATGGGAGCGGCCTACTAAACGGTCGAGAAGCTGAACGATTATCGAACGAAGTTTCTAGACTAACAGTTAACATATCGTGGCCAAATTGTAACTGCCCAGACTGCGAGGCTAGCTATGCAAGAAATTAACTCAACATTGAATGGCAAACTGGAAAAGCTTGAAAGGCTGCGCAAGCAGCCAAAAGCCCCACCTTTTAAAGAAATGTCACTAAATGAACTTGCAGATGTTTTGTCGCTAACAATTAAGCATGACTATGAAAATAAGCTAGTAACTTTTCTATGTATGCTCTCGGCTTATACCCACAGCAACCAAATTAACGTGAGTTTCAATGCACCAAGTTCGTCGGGCAAATCCTACCTAACTACTGAGGTTGCTAAGCTATTCCCTAAAGAAGATAAGATCGAACTCAGCGGAGCAAGTCCCACATCATTCTTTCACGGTGAGGGAGTAATAGATAAAAACAGAAAGGCGAAGATAGTTTCATTATCTAGAAAGATACTGATCTTTTACGAGCAGCCAGACCCAACGCTTCAAGCCAAACTAAGATCGGTACTTTCGCACGATCAGTGGGAAACCAAGTATAGAATTACCAATAAAGGCCAAAAGGGTGAACATAGAGCTCAATTGATAATAATGCAGGGATTTCCTGCAACTGTGTTTTGCTCTGCCGGCATGAGACTCGATGAGCAAGAAGCCACCCGGGCTATCCTACTTAGTCCAGAAGTTACTGAAAGCAAGTTAAAAGAAGGTGTGCATCTTCAAGCACAACGAGGAGCAAATGAAGTGGCTTTTAAAAGTGCTATAAATGTGGACTCAAAAAGAATAGCGCTGAAAGAACGGATTTTAGCGATAAGAGATGAAGAAGTTGATGACATTATCATTACTGATTCTGAAGCTGTTGAAAAACGGTTCTATAAAAAGCTAAGTAGTGTTAAGCCCCGACATATGCGAGATATGGCTCATTTAATGAAGCTTATAAAAGCGATCGCCCTACTAAATGTATGGTCAAGAAAGAAAAGCAGTCATTCGTATGAAGCATCTGAAGATGACATTGATCAAGCCTTCGAATTATGGGGTTACTTTATTGAGAGCCAAGACCTAAATCTACCACCTGTACTGATGAACTTTTACAAAAAATATATTCTACCAGCATTTAATGAAAAGAAAGATGAGGACTACTCAGGCGACATGGAAGATGGAAAAGTAGGCATTACCAGGCATGATGTTGCACGTTACTACTTAAAAATAGAGCACACCATGTTAAACGATGAACAGTTGCGTAGGCAGATACTACCCCAATTAGAGAACAGTGGCATGATAATGCAGCAAAAGCCATCAGAGGGTGATAAACGAAGCTGGCACATATTCCCTCAATGGTTCCCCGAAAAAAACAATATAGGTATGGCCCAGGGGGCTACCAGTGCAGATGAGGCCAAGGAAATCATAGAAATAGCCAACAATCTCTTTAAAGATTGATGTAACTTTAACAATACTTAATGTACAATGGTAATCGTTCACACGATCTGTTACCATGCGAAACGTATCTTCGTTTCAGGGCCCTAAAATGGGCGACTGGTATCAGAATGTTGCGTTTCGCTACAGACTGTGTGAACAACCGGTCGTCCTTTTTAGTTAGGAGCTAAAATGAAACAAGATAGAAACAATTTACGCTACATCTTATATGCACGAAAGTCATCTGAAGATAGAGATAAGCAAGTGCAATCAATCCCTGATCAACTAGATGTTTTAAGGAAGCTGGCTATGCGACTGAAGATCAATGTAGTAAAAGAGCTAGAGGATTCTAAATCTGCTAAAACACCTTTTCTGAGAGATGGGTTTACTCAAATGTTAAAAATGCTTGAGCTAGGTGAAGCAGATGGAATTTTGTGCTGGCATATTAATAGACTGTCTCGAAACCCTACTGAAAGCGGTATTTTGCAGCAAATGCTTCAAGATGAAAAGATAAAGAGTATCCAAGCGCATGATAAAGAGCACCTACCTGATGATAATGCAGTTGTTTTCAGTGTCGAAGCAAGTATAGGTAATCAATATATACTTGAACTCCGTAAAAATGTTAAACGAGGTATTTACCATAAGCTACGAAACGGTGAGCTTTCGGGTGTTGCTCCAGAGGGTTATCTTAATGTTACTAAGAGGAGCAAAAAGGAAGTCGTTAAAGATCCAATTAGATCCAATCTAGTAAGAGATGCTTTTGATCTACTGCTTAGTGGTAAATATACAGTCCCAGAAATAAGACGAATCATGAACGAAGACTGGGGCTATACGACAGTTAGACGAACCAAAGTTGGTGGTGGGCCAATAAATCGTTCTTCTCTTTACGGTATGTTTAGGAATATTAGATATGCAGGGCAAATACCAGATCCTGAGATACCTGGCGTATATGCTAAAGCCAGTTTCCCTGCGATGATTAGCCTGGACGAGTATGACAGAGTCCAAGACATATTAGGTAAGCGTGGATGCCCTAGATTAGCATCACGAAGACAGTTTGATCTGAGGGGATTTATTAGGTGTGGAGAGTGTGGCTGCATGATAACTGCAGAGCTTAAAAAGAAGAAGTTAGTTAACGGTGAAATAAACTATCATACCTACTATCACTGCACACTCAAAAAGCCTTGCTCACAAAGAAGCTCGGTTCGGGAGGCAGATCTGTTTGCACAGGTAAATGAATTACTCGATTGCTACGAGGTTACTCCTAAGCTTTATGAATGGGGCATAAAAGCCTTGAACGAAATGGCAAAGGAAGAAATAAGTGAGCGAGATGAAGTTCAGTCAATGCAATTCGAATCAATTGCTGCTGTACAGAAGAAATTGGATAACCTTTTAGACATGGCTGAGTTTGGAGCCATTACACCAGAGGTTTATCAGCAAAGAAGCACGAAGTTGGCAAAAGAGCTTAAAGAACGACAGAAAGAACAATCCAAAACAGCGGATAGAGTAAAGAATTGGTACGAAATTGTTGGAAAAACACTCGAAACACTAACAAATGCTAACGAAAAGTTCGTTACTGGTAATGTAAATGACAAAGTAGAAATACTTTTAGCCATTGGTCAGAACCCTATATTAATAGACAAAAAGCTAGTTATCACCCCTAATGAATGGCTTATTCCTATAAAAAATGAGGTTCAAGCTCTAAGAAACGAAATTGAAAAGGTTAGAACCGAGCCCCATAAGATACAAAAAGCATCCGAAGATGCTATTTTGAAATCTTGGTACACCCGACAGGATTCGAACCTGTGACCTCATCCTCCGCAAGGATGCACTCTAATCCAGCTGAGCTACGGGTGCATAACAGGGGAAGTTTAGCATAATTAATCTGTTAACCAAAACACCTGTAGTGCTAGTTTGGGTTTACTAAATTTAAAGTTATAAAGTTTTTAATAGACAGCTCTTGAATTAATTAGTTTCTTACAATTTAGAGGATTTCTTAGTTTACTAAAACCGCAGTCGGTGCATAAGTTTATCAACCAAATCAGGTTGACGATTTTCAACTGGTAAAAATTGGCTAAGAGTATCGGTAATTTTTTGACCATCATGGCTGTCAAAATAAATAGTAATAATTGGTAAGAAGCGTTTTAGTGGCATTAACCAGATTGACTCCACAGAATCTTGCTGAACTATAGAAAATGATCTAAAGGTACTGTAGTTATAAAATTTATCACCAATATGTAAGCCTTTATCATCAACACTATAATTTAGCTCTCGTGGTTTACGAGCTGCCATTATCCCAAAAACAGCTAGTACAATTATGACTACTCCAGTCGATACCTTATCACCATGGCTCAAAAGATAAACCAAGGCCGCTAACACAATTGTGCCAAGGACTAATAAACTGTACCAACCAGCAGATTTATCATGGGCGATAAATTCAGATGCCGACCAACTTACGGTTTCGACATCACTGCTAGGTACTTGGGGTGAAGCGCCGGGATCTGATGACTCTTCGGCATGAAATTGCCAACTAGACTGAGGGTGCACTGCATCAGGATTGATAACCTGCCCGGGTTGCTCACTTGCCATAAGTATTATTTTACAACTATTAACTATAAGCTGAAAGTTATTACCTTATCAGCACAATTTAAACGACTTCAAGTTATTGAACCATTAAACTTTAAATTAATTAGTTATAGCTAAAAACAATATCGAATAAATTTTAGTAACATAAAGAACCGGTCAAATGATTGGATAGCTATGCTGGCGGAGAGGGAGGGATTCGAACCCTCGCGGGAAATTGCTTCCCCCTATCGATTTAGCAAACCGACCCCTTCAGCCTCTTGGGTACCTCTCCTGGTTTTAGCCTGGCCAATTATAACAGACTGTTGTGAATTCTAAACATCTGATCGCTAACCTGCCTCAGTGTTGTATTTTGAAGCTGGCACATTAATGGAATTCGTCCCGGCAATTGGCGGGCTGCCTGGGATCTCTTTCGAACCCATCGCCGCAGGTCAGACACCTGACCGCCCAAGCAATTATCTCCTAAGCGGGCAAATCAGACAAGCGCTCGCGGGACCTACGGGTGCCCAGAGGCTTCCGTGTTTCAACGACCCGAGCTTCAAGATCCAACGATCTCTTGGTGGTCTCTCTGAAAACTCTCCATGATAAAGCAAATCATCTATCGGGCTTACCGTACGGACGGCGATAGCCGAGCTGCAGTTAGCGCGAACGAGCGCCGTCGTCGCGCTAGCCGGAGGCGCCTTATTACTAGCAATCGTGTGTGGCTACTTCCTACGAAAATCCCATTTACGCCCTTGATTTGGCGCCGGGCGAGGGCCTCAGGCAAGTGGCTGCAGCGGTCGGTGCACTCCTGGTCGCAGCGCCCGCTGCCATCACCGCGTTTCTGACCACGAGCCTCTCGGATCTCGGCGCGTATCTCACTCGCGGCATCCGGTTCCTGTGCGCCGCCGGCGCCGCCGCCGCCGTATGGGCAGGCTTTGCACTCGCTGTTCTACTCCCAAAAGATCATGGGCTATATCACGCGTCGCTGCTGACTGCCTCTGCGATCAATATGCTTGCCGCACTGACCGTCGGCGCTACTCTCTTTCCACGCAGTCGGGCGAACGGACGCCTCACGAGATGGCGAGTCGCTAAGAGCCAGCGCAGGCTGGCTGATAAGGGCATCGATCCTATGTCGGAGGCACCGGATCCAATACGGAAATCCGGAGTGCCTGCCGATGCCCGCTACCGACAGCGGCGGCACGCCTGTAAACGCTCTTCGAAAACGACAGCACCTGTGATGGGTTTGTGATCGTCGAAAACGGCAGCACCTGACGGTCCCCGTCGGCTGGTTTGGGCTCCTTGAGGCTTCCTCGGGAGAGTCCGGCGAGCAGGACGGAGAAGGGTGCGTACCGATATGGAGCTGTGGTCAGAGATCCGGCGCAGGGTGCTCGTCGAGGGGTCTCGAAGCGCGAGATCTGTCGTGAGTACAAGATGGGCTGGCAGACGCTGGAGAAGATTCTCGAGCATGCGGAGCCGCCGGGATATCGGTTCCGGGGGCCGCGGGCGCAGCCCATGCTGGGGCCGTTTGTCGGGTTGATCGACGAGATGTTGGCGGCGGATCGGGACGCGCCTCCGAAGCAGCGACACACGGCTCGGCGGATCTTCCACCGGCTGCGTGACGAGCACGACTATCGGGGCAGCGAGGTTCAGGTCCGCCGTTACGTCGCGCAAACGAAGCGGCATGGCAGAGAAGTTTTCGTGCCGCTCAGCCATCCGCCGGGCGAAGCGCAGTTCGATTTCGGTGAAGCAACGGTCGTGATCGCCGGCGAACGGACCAAGGCGGCGTTCGCGGTGATGACGTTGCCGTTTTCGGATGCGTGGCACCTGTCGGCATATCCGCGCGAATGCACCGAGACATTCCAAGCCGCGCATGTCGCCGCGTTCTCGTTCTTCGGCGGGGTCCCGACCCGGACGAGTTACGACAACACGACGATCGCGGTGAAGAAGGTGATCGGCCGCGAACGGGACCTGACCCGGGAGTTCTTGCGGCTCGAGTCGCACTTCTTGTTCGCGCATCATTTCTGTCGGGTCGCCAGGGGTGTAAGCATTTGTAACTTTTATAACATTGATAACAGGTGGTAATTAGAATTACTTTTTAAATCTACAGAGGTGGAAATATTCTAATTTTTACAAATGCTTACAGTCTGACGGGTTTGAAAGCTCTCGCAGGCTCTCCGCTCGTTGGTGCCGGTGCGGATGTTTCCCCTGTTGCGGCGCCATCCTGAGGTACCGGTCGCTCATCCGGGTGGATCGCGCTCTTTCAAACGCGCGGCGGCGTCTCCACTTCACGCTCGACTACCTGACACCCGCCGAATACGAAGCCAGGATCTGCAACAGGAGAGTCGCTCACGCGGCATAGCAACGATGTCCGGCGAACCGGGTCGACCCCAGGAATGGTCATGCGTCCGCAAGCTGGCGGCGCTCATAGCGATCGCAAAGGCCAGGAATGTCACCTCGTGAATCGTGATCGCGTCGGGAACGGCCGCTCGTCTTGGGATGGCCACGTAATTCTGATCGCCCCCACGCGGCGACGTTCAATCGTAGGAACAGGTGTGGCCCGCCGAAGTGTCTACATCTAGCGACGAGCCACTACCACTCTTCGCCAGCGAGTCGACGCCCTTCGCAGTAGCAGGCGCAACACGAACCACTCGCACCCGATTGCATACCGCTCGCGACTGATGTAAAAATCCCGGGGTCGCTCCGTAGCTCGATGCGCGTTTTCGTCTCCGGCAAGGTCGGTGACCACGAGGACGTCAAAGATCTGATAGCGGTCTTGTCACAACGCGGCCACAATGTGACATTCGACTGGACTTCGATAGAGCACCTTCGCCCATACGACAAGAACGCGGGAGCATCGCAGAGCGCTGCGGAGCTCGAACTCGCAGGCGTCCGTGACGCGGACGTTGTCATCGTGATGGTCCATCCGAGAGGCGTCGGGCTGTTCGTTGAGCTCGGGGCTGCCTTGGCCCTCGGCAAGCACGTGATCGCGATCGTCTCTGGCGCAGACCCAACGATGTTTCTCTACCACCCCTTGGTGATGCGAGTTTCGAGCACGAACGAGGCGCTCGCCGCACTCGAATGCACCGACCGATAAGGGAGGTTCCGAGAGGCCAGTCAGACAGTCGCGGGTCGGCGCGACGACGCTGGGGAGTGCAGCCCGAGAGCACGACCCCTGGGTGCGACCACCTCAGCTTGACTCTCGTCGTGCGTCGGGTCAGCTCGATGTCGTTCCTACGACAGAGAGCGAGACAAGAGTTAAGGGTTTGAAAGAGAACCATTCACTATCGAAATGGCGGAAGGGGTGGGATTCGAACCCACGGTACCGTTGCCGGCACACCTGTTTTCAAGACAGGCGCACTAGACCAACTATGCGACCCTTCCGTAACAGAGGTGATTATATCAGTTAATGCATTTGGGCGGAACCTACGAATAGCTTAATGTCTGGAAAATAGAGGTGTGTTGTATTTGCTACTGTTGTAAATAAATACCCTTAGCAGTTGCTAGCGATAATAACCTAGGATATACTTTGCTATAAGACAAAAAGCTGAAAAGTTAAAGAGCTTTTAGCTGTCAGCTAAAGGAGGAGGAAAATTACTATGGCTCGAAGAAGCCGTGACGATGATCTGTTGATGGAAGATGAACTAACAGCTGCTTTTTTGGGTGAAGAAGATGCACCAGCAAGTGATGATAATGCCAGTAGTAGTGGTCAACCAGCACCAACCTCAGAAGAATGGGACGAAGAAGAAGCCGTACCTGGTCAGTTAGCAGTCGATGTTTATGAAACTAAAGAGAAGTTGGTTGTTAAAGGCCGTGTGGCTGGAGTCAATAAAAACGATCTAGATGTCAGTATTGCCGACAATACATTAAGTATTCGTGGTACTTTGTCTGCTGGAAATGAAGATGATGTGGAGAATTACTTTGTTCAAGAATGTTACTGGGGTGAATTTTCACGCAGCATTGCCTTACCTGTAGCCGTAAAAGAAGATGAGATTGAGGCTGTATTAAAAGACGGTGTTTTGACTATCAGTTTTACCAAAGTAAAACAAGATACAGTTAAGAAGATCCAAGTACTTTAGACAATTTTAGAAAAAGACCCTGGTAATGATTTAGGGTCTTTTTCTATTTTTATGGTCCTGATTGGACCCCTTACAATTTAATCTTATTGAGTTGATTGGGAAACTTTAGCTAGAACATATCTGACCAAGATTTGAGCCAAAGCTACAATTACTAAACCAACAATCGCGTACAAGATTGTATTTTTGGCGCTGGAAACATTATTAGAGTCACCACCAGAAGTTATGTACTTAATACCACCAATGATTATAAAGATAACCGCAATGATACCTACGACTACGGAAAATATGTTAATAACCGTTTTAACAATATTATTGACTGTTCCCTGGGGATCGCCATTACCACCACTACAGTCCGTAGTTGGACTGTCTGTAAACTGAAGGTTAGCACCACATCCTAGACCGGGCTGAATACTATCGGCGTGTACCAATACCGGCATGGCTATCGCTGGCAATAATAAAGTTATTGCCCCAGCCAGACTAAACAGTAATGCTCTTATTTTTTTAATCATATTAGTTAATACCTTTCATTATACTACCTTGTTTTATATCATAAACACTTTGTGGCTTTCAACTATTTATGCCTCTTGGTTAAACTTTCTTTAGCACAAATCTTACGATTACCTGAGCCAAAGCGACTATAACTAGGCCAACAATGGCATACAGGATGGTATTTTTAGCCGAGCTAACATTATTAGAATCTCCTGAGGAGGTGACATATTTTAAGCCACCAATAATTATCATAATTACGGCTATAAAACCAACAACAATGCTAAGCGTGTTGACAACAATTTGGGTGATGTCGTTTATGCCTTTACTTCCGGCCGGAGTTTCACAGCCATTATCACCGCTAACCAAACCAATGCCCTGACAGACACTGTCTTTTGCGCCAGCCGCATAGACAGTTCCAGCCGTTAATCCCACTAGTCCAAGAAGTAGTGCTAGTGATATAAAAGTTGCTGATAATTGGTTAAAAAAGCGCTTCATAACTTTGATAATTATAGCTTATTTATAACGAAAGCAATTATGACCTGGGCCATTACGGCTACTACTAACCCGACTATGGCATAAATGACCGTGTTACGGGCTGAGGTGGTGTTATTAGGGTCGCCACTAGATAAAACATATTTAAGACCACCAACAACTATCATGATTACTGATGCCACACCTACAAAGATACTAACTATATTGGTAATCTTGAGTAAGATACCGTCCTTGCCGAAAATTGAGTTACTACCATTAATATCTTGCGGATTATTCTTAGTATTAGAGTCAATACAAACTGTAGCGTTCGGGTTGGTTTTACAAACATCTGAAAACGGTCCAGTAAAGTCGGCTCGGGCATGACCAAACTGTAGTACTAAAAATACCGATAATATTGATATAAGTATTGAGATTAATAATTTCATATTAAATTCTCTTAATTACGTAAGCCACTATTGTAAATGCAAAAACACTAATGATCAGACCCAAAACGGCATATAAAATGGTGTTACGAGCTCGATTAATGCTATCGGGGTTACCTTGAGATAAAACCATTCGAAGAGCAGCAATAGTTATTATTAAAAGCGATACCGCGCCAGACAGTGCGAATACAATTTTAAGAATATTGGGCAAAGCTTTAGAGGGGTCGCCGTGGGGTAGATTTACGTCCGTGGTCTTAAGTATATCGGCTATGTGATTAAAAATTATTGGCATGGTATTACTTATTTATATTAGTAGCTAGAAAGGTTACAACAAACGTTGCGATAATGGCTATTACCAGACCAATTATAGCGTTAATAATAGTGCCTTGGGCAGCCCTGGTTCTTTCTGGTTCACCTTGACTAGTTATGTAACCAAACCCACCGACAATCACAAAAGCTACAGCTACTAATGCTGCAATACGAAGCAAGATTTCGACAATCGCTAACAGGACATTACCAATATCACCTGGAAAACTAAAAACTGGAGTACATGTTCCTTGACCGAAAGAAGTAGTGCCAATGCCATGATTTATATATTTATACCAAGTTGGGAAACCTAAAAAGCTGCCACCGACACCTGGAGCTAGCTTACAAGCTGCAGCAAAATGATGTAGCCAGATAAAGATTAGACTGCTCAATGGAATATCCCCCCTGGGACTACCCATTGTAAGAACGAATACATAAATATAAAGACAACTAAGGCAAGCAGCGCGTTAGAGATTTTACTTTTAGCCGCTCCGACTTTTTGAGGATCATTACCAGCCGATGAGTATTCAATTCCGCCCCAGATAATCATGATAACAATTACTATACCAACTAGTCCGGATAGTACATTAATAAATAGTTGTAAGTAGGCAACTATTCCACAGTTACTTGCAGTTATTGTACCGTTGGGGTCATTACAAGGAGCGTTAAATTGTTTACTTGTTAGGATATCTGCATTAGCTGTACTAGTATTTATGCCTATAAATAATAGTAGTAGCCCAACAAAACAAACGGCGATTATTGCCGGTAGTATTTTACGAATTTTTTTATTTTTGATACTTATCATCCAGTTAGATTATAGATCTGTCAAAGATTTAGGGCAAGGTTAATATACCTTTGCCCATATGATATTATACAAGGGAGATCTTATCTGATAACAAACATGTCATTATGCTATAGTTTAATAAAATGAAACGTCGCTTATTACTTGTTGGGTTTAGTCTCCTGTTGCTTGTCCCACTATTAGCCAGCTTATTACAACCAAAAAGTGTAAATGCTGCTTCTTCTTACATTTATCACGACAACTCAAACGAATTTAATATAACAATTACCGGGCCTGATATTCCAAACAGTCCCAAGCAAGCTACATTTAAATGGAATTCTAAAGGAGAATATGTATTTGAAGATGGTAATAGTAGTGACCCGTCAAATGATTGTTTTTACTATCTAAGAACCAGCAATGGGCAAGATAAAGATACTAAGGCTACTATTACTCCTAGCGGGGGCGTTTGCGGCAGTATTAATGGTAAGAATTTTCCTATAACTATCACCATACCTTCTGGTCCAACTGGTCCGGTACCTCAATCAGGTACCTGGGTAAACCACAGTACCATTACATCAGGCGGTATTACTTACAAAGACCCGAAGATTGATGACACATTGGGTTTTAGCGCTATAAACGTCCAAGGATGTGCTGGTAAAAACTATATTGATAGTTGGCCAAATAATATTGGCAACGATACCCTTCACCTCGCCACAGCAACTGCCACAATTCATTTATTTACCGGTGCCGACACAAATAATTGTGCCGAGCAAGATTCACCAATTAATTTTAAAAATCCCATAGACCCGGAAACAGGCAGTGACGCGTACGATATATATTTTTGGTGGCAGGATGCTGGAACAATTTCCTCAACCGATGACGCTAATAATACGGCAAGTATAATATTTGTTCAAACCAATGGAACTGGACCTTATTATGGCACGGAGGGCCGTGTTGGAAACAATTCAACACCTCCAGATTGTTATTCGTCATCATTTACGGCTTCGGTTCCTGGAGAACCTAAAAGTACTCTTATACTAAGAAATGATAATTTAAACGATGGCTGGCCAAATGATATTTTCAATGCTGGTAGAAATCTGCAAAATAATGGGGCTTGTCAAATTGCAAAAGGGCTTAGAGAAGTTATTGGTGGTGGTAAAGAGAACGGTCATAAACCAGCCGGAAGTTCAGCTTTAGCAACTAATAATGCAAACAGTGGATCAATTACTGCTGATAGCTGTGGAGCACACTCAGGTGCATTGGGTTGGGCATTTTGCCCAGTTATTCAACTACTTGATTCAGCTACTCAGGGCTTAGATTCTGCTATTCAGGCACAACTTAAAACACCTGACCCTGAAAGTCTAGGGACACATGGTCAGACCGATAAATTAAAGCAAGCCTGGGGGAGAATTCGAGACATTGCCTTGATTATATTAGTACCCCTAATGCTAATTATGGTAATTAGTACGGCTCTAAATTTCAGCTTTGTGGATGCCTATACTGTTAGACGGACCATGCCGCGGTTTTTAATAGCCGTTTTGTTTATCAGCGTATCTTGGTATATAACTCGGTTTTTGGTAGTATTCACCAATTCCCTTGGGCAAGGAATATTAGGATTAATTACTCAGCCATTTGGAGTGGCTAATAAAACCCTAGCAGATTTTATAAAAGTTAGTAACAGTACAACTACTACCGGTCTTGGTTTACTAGTATTTGGTGGATTAATACTTGCTGGGTCAATAAGCTTTGGCATTGTTATAAGTGTAGCTTTAATAACCGCTGCAATTCTTTTTATAGGCTTTTTGCTACTAACTGTGCGGGAAATACTTATTTTTGCCTTGTTACTTTTGGCACCACTGGCCATTTTATGCTGGATATTCCCTGGGACTAAAAAAGGCTGGGATTTTTGGTGGGACTCATTTTTTAAATTACTTTTAATGTACCCATTTATATTGATACTTATAGGCTCAGGTAAAATATTTGCATCAGTTATTACTGATACTCGAGGAACTAGTTGGGAATCACAAGTACTGGTTATATTTGCTTATATTATCCCCTATGCCCTAATACCTCTGACATTTAGATTTGCTGGTGGACTATTCTCGACATTATCTGGTATGGCTAATGATCGCTCACGTGGTTTCTTTGATAAACAAAGAGAGAAACGAACTCAACAAAGAAAAGAGTTACACGAATTTGCTTCTCAAAATCGCCGATTTAATCCAACCGGAAAATTAAGAGGGCTTAATAGACTTGCTGGAGGTGTAGCAGATCCTATGAACACCGCCAGAATTGCATTAGGTACTCCTCGGGGTCGCGCCCTAGCAACGGAATTAACTCAAAAATCTGCTATGCAAGGTCAAGATTTAGCAAAATGGATGTCCCAAGCCGGTTTTAATCAAGAAGCTTTAACTGAGATTATGGGTATTTCTGCCAAAAATAAAGGACGTGTCACAAGAGCCGGCCTTGATGAAAGTATCGCACATCTAAGAGCAAAGGGTGGGACACAAAACTTGGCCGGAGCAAATCAGCTTCAAAGTTCAGCTTCTTTTCTTGAAGAAACTTGGAGGACTGAAGAGTTCGGACGGGCACATATTGGTTATGCTGCAGGTTTAGCTAAAGCACAACAAGGATTCCTTACATCTGATGACGATAACGAAATCGCTAACTACACTAACTTGCTTAATGATACTGCGCCAGGTTTAGGGGATACTTTTAAGACTCAAGCTGGATTAATAAATGCCCAAGCAGGGGGATTGAGTAAGGTTGGATATAGTGAACAAGTAGATGCAGCTACTGGTCGCACCATTGCTGGAGGTGTTGCAGCTAGAAGTATTCAGCTATCCCGAACTAGTGTACAAGAGCTAGCCGGGGCAAAAAGCGCACAAATAGAAAGACATTTTCTAAAAAATGGTGCTTTGGATGCAATTTTGAACGCCGATACTTCAAGCGACGCAACTGCCACTATTACAGACGCTGTATCAGGACAGAAGCTGCGCGTAACAGATGCCCGTAAAACTGCTACTTTAGATGCATGGGCTCAAGCAGCCTATGGCTATAACACACCTGCAGAAACCGCCGAAGTGTTAAGAACAAAGCTTGATAGTCTTATAGGTCCAAAAGATGCTGATGGTCGTGCTACTACTGATTCTGGTAAGAGAGTAGAAGCAGCGCTTGTAAGAGCAACTCGAGATCCTAGTCGATTTGGTGGTTTAGATGTGCCACCACCGCCACCTGCCGAATAATATGCACTTAAGACTTGCCTGTAATGTTTTATTCAACGATAATTAAACTCTGATGGCCGGATATAAAGTATTACAAGATATAGAAGCAGAAGACAAGTTTGTCGGACCGTTAACGCTTAAGCAGTTCATATTAGCTTGTATATTTTTTGTATGTGGCTATATGAGCTTCTTTTTCTTAACCAGACATGTTTGGTTCTTAGCTATACCGCTAATACCGGTTATGCTAGTCAGTGGTTTTTTAGCTTTTCCATGGGGAAGAGATCAACCAACAGAGATATGGCTTTTAGCTAAAATTCGGTTCATCCTAAAGCCACGCCACCGTATTTGGGATCAAACAGGCATGCAGGAATTGGTTACCATCACTGCCCCCAAGCACGCCGCAGACCAATATGTCAGTAATAATCTTAGTCAAGTTGAAGTAAAGAGCCGGCTTAAAGCCCTGGCCGATACCATAGATAGCCGTGGTTGGGCTGTGAAAAACGCCAGCGTTAATATGTTTAACCAGCCTTCGGCTATGGCTAACCGTACAACGGATAGGTTAATTGATTTATCTGCTTTGGCTCGTGAAGTACCCAATGTTGAAGTTCATGCTGCTGATGACATTATGGACGAACAAAATAACCCGACTGCCGTACACCTCAGTCAAATGGTGGCTGATTCATCTAAAAACCATCGGCAATCTGCCTTAAAGACTTTAGACAACGCCCGTACACCTAAACATCTTAAAAAAGCCGATCATCAAAACCGACCTCCAACACCAGATTTTTGGTTTATGCACCAGCCTAAGCCCGAAAAAGTACCACCGGATTACGCTACCTTTACTGGTACCCAAACAGTTGCACCGGGAACCAATGACAGCGATTTACCAGACGCACCTTTAACCTCGACTGAACAAACTTTACTAAATCAGCTGCATAAACAAAGTGAAAAACCTCTAGTTGCTTACGGTCATACCAGAGTAATTGAGCCGCTGAACTCCAAGCGCCGAAATAAATCAGCCTCTAAATCTAAGCATCATGTCAAACAAACCGGCAACAGAGAAGCCAACACTAGCGGCAAAACGCTTAACCCTGCTATACTTGAGTTTGCTAATAATGACGACTTATCAGTGGCCACCATTGCTCGGCAAGTTAATAAAAAGCCCGAGCCGGAGCCGCCCGATAACGAGGTTGTGGTTCCACTCCGCTAACCTGGCCCAAAGGTCGTCTAACATCAGAGGGTGGCCTTATATACATGAATTTTGTTAGACTCCATAACGCCAATAAATTTCCGTTTTTGTTTTTGATTTGGCACAAGGTCAATGAATTTAAGAACATGCAGTATTTTGAAGACTTTAAAATTATGATGAGTTAGCTATGAATCCAGACTTACCTAACCCAACTAACCAACCACCACCTCCACCACCTAATAATCCTTATGCTCCGGCTCAGCGGGATTCTAATTCGTATGATCAACCAATACCGTCGACAGTGCAGCCACCGACTTATGGTCAATATGCGCCTCCACAGCAATCTCCACAAGCTTCTAGCCAGCCGCCCGCTGCTCAACCGTCAATCATTAAAGCTAACCCCAACAGTACTCAAAATGCCCTGCAAATTGCCGAAATTCGTGATGGCTTTGTAATTATGAATGATGGCTCTTTCCGTTCTGTAGTAATGGCAAAGTCTATTAACTTTGATCTGATGAGTCCCCAAGAAAGAGAAGCTGTGGAATACAGTTACCAAGGCTTTTTAAACTCACTTTATTTCCCGATCCAAATTTTTATTCACTCCCGAAAAGTTGATCTCGGCCCATACATTCAAAAGTTGGATAAAATCCGGACTGAGCATGAAAATATGCTGCTGGCGCTTATGATGGAAGATTACATTGTCTACATGGATCAGTTGGCTCAACAAACCAACATTATGGATAAGAAGTTCTACCTAATTATTCCCTATTTCCCGACAGTCGATATTCAAAAAGCCTTTACTGCCAGTAAAAACCTTTTCAGCGGTGTAGCAGCTTTGTTCAATAATAAGGAGCGACACGTAACCGTTAACGAGAATGATTTAGAAAAAGCTAAGGCCGAACTACGTAACCGGGTTCAGGCTGTGTTGGGTGGTTTGTTGCAATGTGGTATTCAGGGCCTACCACTTGATACCCAGGAACTAATTGAACTTTATTATGATGTATATAACCCCGATACTGCTACCCGCCAGGAACTTAAAAACTTCAATGATTTGTCTACGCCGGTAGTAACCAAGGGAGTAGGTGACGCTCGACAACCTAATTTAGATAGGGAACTGAAATGACCGGCTTTAAGCAAAACCAGAATCTAGGTTTTAGTTTCGACCATTGGGAGAAAGCCTGATGTTTGGCAGAAAGCCAAAAGTTGATCCGGTAGTGCTGGCCCAAGAGCAGCAGATGCGTGAACAACAGGAAGTTAATGCCGCCTTCCAAAAGGGTGTAACTGCTCTACGGGATTTTATCGCACCTAGTTCTTTAGTGTTTGAGAATGGTTTTTTTCATCTTGGTACGCGCTTTGCTAGAACCTTCTACGTTTATGGTTATCCACGTCAGATTTTTACTGGTTGGATGAGTAGCATGGTCAATCTAGATGAGGTAATGGACTTATCTATGTTCATATATCCTGTTGAAAGCCAGGTGGTACTAGAAAACTTACGTAAAAAGGTTACCCAGCTGGAAGCCGGTATCCAAATTGACAATGAGAAGGGTAAGGTCCGAGACCCGGGCAAACAAGCCGCTATTCAAGATGCTGAGGAAATGCGCGACAAGTTGCAAGTTGGCGAAGAACGTTTCTTCCGTTTTGGTATGTATTTTACTATTTACGGATCTTCAATGGACGAACTGGAGTTTATTTCACATAAAGTCGAGTCTATTTTAGGCCAGCAGCTAGTTTATAGTAAAACGGCTAGTGCTCAGCAGGAACAAGGATTTAATAGCACCGTCCCTCAGTTTAGTGATCAACTGCAAATTAGACGCAACATGAATACTGGGGCAATTAGTACAAGTTTTCCGTTTACTAGCGCTGACCTTTCGCAAGATAGCGGTATTTTATATGGCATTAATATGCATAACTCCGGACTAGTAATTTTTGACCGATTTAGTTTGGAAAACGGCAATAGTGTGGTGTTTGCCAAATCGGGAGCCGGTAAAAGTTTTGCTGTTAAGTTGGAAGCTCTACGCAGTTTAATGTTTGGCACTGAGATCTTTGTAATTGACCCAGAGAATGAGTATCAACGGATGTGTGAAGCTGTTGGTGGGTCTTATGTGCGTTTGAGTTTAAACTCGGCCACACGCATTAACCCGTTTGATTTACCGCAAGTTGTCGATAGTGATGAAGCCGATAATGCCCTGCGTAGTAACTTAATAACGCTGCATGGACTACTGCGTCTTATGATGGGTGGAGCTCAAGCTCAAATGGTCGGCGGTAATGTTGCGACTTTGCCAGCCTTAACCCCCGTTGAAGAGGCTGATCTGGATGCAGCCTTAATTGAGACCTATGCCAAAGCTGGGATTACGAATGATCCATTGACTCATATAGGTACTCCGCCAACTATTAATGAACTGTACGATACACTGCTGCACATGGGTGGCACTGGGCCACAATTGGCACAGCGATTACGCAAATACACGTCCGGTACCTTTGCCGGTATATTTTCTCAACAAAGCAATATAGACATTAATAATCCATTTGTAGTTTTTAATATCCGTGATTTAGAAGACGAGCTTCGCCCTGTAGCCATGTATATTGTCTTGAACTTTATTTGGAACAAAACCAAGAGTGATAAAAAAAGACGCATGCTAATAATCGATGAAGCCTGGCAGCTTATGAGATATGAAGATTCAGCAAGCTTTATGTTCAGTCTAGCTAAGCGAGCTCGTAAATATAACCTAGGTTTAACTACTATCAGCCAAGACGTTGAAGATTTTATGGGCAGCCGCATGGGCCGAGCAATTGTAGCTAATGCTTCTATGCAGTTACTTTTAAAGCAGTCCTCATCCGCTGTTGACGTATTGACCGATGTATTTAAACTGACTAGTGAAGAGAAGAAAAGATTAAGTCAATTTCCAGTTGGTCAAGGTCTATTTTTTGCCGGTCAGAGCCACGTACATATCCAAATTGCCGCTAGCCCTACCGAAATGGGTCTGATTACGACCAATCCGGCTCAAGTCCAGCAAATCGAACAACAACAGCAAGGTGAGTTTAATGTGGCTGGTGGTCAAGTAGCTCCTCCACCTCAAGGCACAATCGATTTAGATAATCGCTTAACTCCTGGTGTCTAGAATCAAATAAGTAATTACACATGGCAGCATTATCCGTATACGATAAAGAAAAAAACAAAGACGATCAAGACGATGCACATATGCGTGAACTTACTGGAATATCGCCTGAAGAAGAATCAGATATGGATCAGTCGGCCCAGGAAGGTGCCGCAGAAGATAGTGGCTCAAAATCATCGGCACCTGAAGCTCTGGCTAAAAAAGAAAAAGGCGCAGAATCACCTACTGCCAGTAAGGCCGATGAATCTGAATCTGGCCAAATAGGTGAGGGCTATAACCCAGAAGATCATTCTAGGGTTGGCCGAGGCAGGCAACTAGTTTTTGGCGGTAAAGGCCGCCGCCGGGCCATCTTTGGGGCCGGCATTGGTGGCGGTATTATTGGAATAATAATTTTTGGCTTCGTGTCACTTTTACCACTTAAAATTATTGGAATTGTTGAGAGCCTGCATAGCCGATTTTTCTCTTCCGAAGAAAATGCTGTTCAAAAAGAAACAAATAACCTTGTCAGTGGACTATTTAAAATTAATGCCAAGCAGTGTCAAGGCAGCGTTGTAAGAACTGGTTGTACACCGCCTTATATGAATGGAACCGGATCACCTATATCAAATTTATATAAAGTATGGCATAACAATAAACTTGAAAGTAGCCTACGTGATACCTATGGTATTGAACTTAAATATAATACTGTTAGTCGTCAGTATTTTTTACGGGCTCCAGGTCTAAGCTCACCAGCAGCGGTCGATATTGCCTCGCCGGAGAATATATTTACTCAAGTTAATAGAACCCAGGTTAGACAAGCTGTTGATGATGCTATAAGTAAAGAATCTAAGTGGAAGCAGGTAATACTTCGTTTTAAGTTTGGCAAGTTTATTGAGCAAAAATTCGGTATTAAAAGATGTCTAACAGATTTAGGTTGCAAAAAAAATAGGGCCGTGGAGAGCATAAACGATACCTTGCAAAAACCTAAACGAGCAGCACAAGTATATATAGCGCAGCGGGTAATACTACCAAGAAGTCAAATTCTAGGTACAGCTCTGCTGTGTTTGCTGGGCCAAAAAGATTGTGAGCCATCACATGCTACAACTGTCCCTTGCAGTGAAGGAAAAGACTGTGAACTAAATGGAGAAGCCGAAACCCAAGGCCAAAGGGAAATGCGTACTACCTTGGATAAATTAGTTGCCCGCTATCTCACAGATGATGCCTTTAAACTCTACCAAGATGTAGCTGATAATGGCCTAGGTAATTATTTCGTAAAACAATTGGCCATTTCACTTGTCGGACAAGCCGGTGGAGACGAGGCCGCTCAACAAGCCGCTGCCCAGTCAGTAGATAAAGCTTTGCCAGTAATTGGTTGGGTTAATTTGGCATCTCAAATAATTGGCGGTTTGCAAAAACTTGGTCCTGCGGCTAAAGCTGCCAAGTACGCTATTGGAGCTGCAGCGATGGTGGGTGTATATATGACATACCGGACATATGCCGACCAGCTTAAAGCGGGGCATGTTGATCCTAATGAAGCCGGTTCTTTTAATGACTCTTTGGGGCCAGGCTATCACAATCCGGACGGTCTAAATGCCAAAGGTATTGATCCGAACCAAGTAGGTGGTACAGCAACAGCTGAAGCCTCACCTGTTTATGACCAAATAGTCAATGGATCAAGTGGTTCTAGTTCTACTGGCTTTACGCAACCAAGTAAAGTTTACGCAGCATCAATAAAACCCGATCCCAACAATATTTCTGGTACCAATAGTTGTAATGATGGCAGCATACCATCCACTGGAAAAGTCTGTTCTGAAGAACAACTAAACGGCGGTAACGCAACTTTAAGTAGTATTAGTGATCAGTTAAACTCTGGTGATTTGGCAGGCATAGGGACTTTGGCTTCGGTCTGGAATGGAACAGTAGGTAAAGGTTTAGGATTTGTAGGTAGCGTTATCAGCGGTATAGTTGGCAATATACCTGGTTTTTCCGACGCCTTAAGTTATGTAAGTAGTTTAGTCGGTAAACTGGCTCAGCCGATATTTAAGATTGTCGCAAACTTTGTATTTCCAAATCCCTTAGGTACGGATATGAGTGGAGCTCGAACTTTCAACCTGATGGCTGGCGGGGCTGATGTTTCAGGTAATGACTTTGCCCACCACGGTTTGGGAGCACAAGCAATTTCGTCTCAGCAAGCAGCTAATATTGTTAATGAACAAACTGCTCAGGCTAAGTATGAATTCCAGAAGCGACCATTTTTGGCTCGGATGTTCAGTAAAGACAGTCAGTTTTCGCTTGTATCCAGAATGGCTATGACGATACCGTTGGACAAAAGCTCGGCAGTCAACGGTACATTTAGCAGCATAGTTAGTAATCCGTTTGATAAATTAATTCATGGCTTAGCTTCAGTCTTTACACCTGGTAAAGCTGAAGCGGCTTCTACTAGTCCTGATCCTTTTGGTATCACTCAATATGGATATCCAGACAACCAAATCCCTACTGATCCTGAAACTTACTGGAACCAAAACTGTCAGGATAGTTCCAAGACTCAAGCCTGGAATCAAGACTCCGTTAATAGTGTTAATCAAGATAATGGGCAGTTGGAAAATACCAATGTTGATCCTTGCCTATTAATCCAATCAACTGTCGGTAGCGATGGCGGTTATTACTCTACTGATGTGCTTACGCCTGATGACTTAAGTGGGGGTGCTGCTGCAACCCAAACCACTCCATCTACAGCACCGACTAGCCCAACTGGTTATAAAAATCCTTTACGTGATGTCAAAGGCTTAAGCCCGACTAGAATAGATCAGGGCGTCGACTACCATGGCGTTGGACCAATTTACGCTCTGGGTAACGGCACTGTTATTGACGCTAGTAGTGGTGCCGGATGGCCGGGTGGAGGCTGGATTTCTTACCAACTTAAAGACGGTCCGGCAGCTGGCAAGTTTGTATATTTTGCCGAGGATTGTACTCCGACTATCGGTCCTGGACAAAGTGTAACAGCGGATACAGTTATTTGTAATATGTTTGAAGTTCCTAAAGGCCCTGGTATTGAAACTGGCTGGGCTGAACCTGGGTTTGGTGAGCATGCCTTAGCTCATGCAATTTACCATGAGAATCTTAGCACTCAACTTGGTATAAACTTTTCGCAGCTTCTGCAAAGTCTGGGTGCACCGCCGGGACACTTAACAAGCGATGTCAGCAATATTCCTCTACCGAATGGATGGCCAACGTGGCAGTAATAATTAAAGACTTAGTAATATGAAAAGTCTAAAGAATGCTACTTCAAGAACTGGTCAAATATTAGTAGTTTGTTGCTACACGTTGCTATGTTTAGTTTTCCATTCTGGAGCTGTTCACGCCGCGCCACTTCCGCAGGATGATATTGATGCTATAAACGGTACCTGGGTAAACTGGAAAATTAACGATGAGTCTTCACAAAGCGGTGTTGCCGGTGGTTGTATTTCCGGTAGTTTACCTAATATTACAGATGAAACAGCTTTTGCAGCTGCTTTAACCAGTTTTATTCAAAAATCATATCCTAATTCGCCGTTCTTACAAATTCCAACCTTAGGTGCCACTTTAGTCGCCCAAGGAAAGGCCACAGGCGTGAATCCAATGTTAGTGATAGCGATTGGGGCTCAAGAGTCTGGTATAGGTTCCGATCAAAGAAGCGGGGGAATTAATCAAGGCACCCATAACGCGTTTGGTATGACTGCTGGTAGTGGCGATCCTGGATTACGGGTTGGTGGATTTACTTGGATAATTTTTCCATCATTTGAAGCCAGTCTGACCGCAGGTAACAGCGTTTTCAACCGTTTAAAGACCGGATACGTTAATGATCCAAGCGTTAGTACGTTTGATAGGATTATCAATAAGTGGTTAACCGGTAATGCCAACGGAGCGACAGATAGTGTCGGAAATAAGTCCAGCGATTACGTTAATAACGCTACTCAAACCATCAACAAAATAACTAGCCAACCAAATCCGGGTGTTGATTGCTCGGCTGGTGGTAGCGCAGTGGGTAGTAAAATTGTGGCGGTTGCCGAAGCGGAGTTAGCTTTTAATGTTCATGAGCAGCCAGATGGCTCAAACTGTTTACCATCTGTTAACAACAAGTATATGGGTGGTATCTGTCAATCCTGGTGTGCTAATTTTGTGAGTTGGGTATATATGACAGCTGGGGTATCATTCACCGGAGGAGAAAGCGGTGGATGGAGGCTACCCGGCGTGCCAGGGCTAGAAAGTTGGTTTAAGGCCAATGCTAACTTCTACCAAAACCTTCCAACTGCGACAGCACCCCAACCAGGTGATGTGGTCATCTTTAGTAACTCCGGTAGTAATGCTGATACCAGTGGTAACCTTGACCATGCTGGTATAGTTGAAACCGTCAGCGGTACGACTATCACGACAATTGAAGGCAATGCCAGTAATAGCGTCAAGCGTAACACTTATACTAATTATCCGTCGTCTAATCGTATAATCGGGTGGGGCAGACTAAAATGAAGCGTACAGTTATTATTTTTGGGATTTTGGCCGTTCTTATTTTGGTAATTATTTATGCCGTTATAACGGGTCATCAATTTCATCTTGTTAGAACCGATCCAGCCAATGGCTCACAAAATGTCCCAACAACTCAGATTGTTAGCTTTTATTTTAATCAAAACTTAGCTAAAGCTAACAGTACCTCTACTGATAGCCAAAACTACAGCACTGGGTTTGACTTTAATATTGTAGCTATCAGTCCGGAGACACCCGGTTCAGTAAGTATTAGTGGTAAAAAAGTTGTTTTTAAACCCGGCATTCAAGGACTTACATCCCAACCCTATACCATGCACTTAACTCACATTAAATCAGAGCAAGGCAAAACTCTGCCAGATATTACACTAAGCTTTAATGTTACGTACGTACCGTTTAATGAGTTGCCTGCCGATCAACAGCAACAGCAAATTAATCAAACCGATCAAACTCAGGATGTTAATAGTGCCAGAAACAAATTTATTAAGTCTTTACCATATACCAACGATAATTATTCAATTGAATATATCGAAAGTGATGATTATTTCCTGGTAAGAGTGACAAACTCACCAGTTGCTACCCAAAAAGCGGCAGCTCTAAAGTATATGACAGATCATGGAATAGATACTCAAAAAGAAAGAATTGATTATTTCGTTATCCGCGGGCTTGAATAAAGCTACTTCTAGCCAAGCGGAATAATATTACACTTTTGAGCAAAGTCGTGGATCACTAAATCAGCGTCAGTTGTAGTAATAAAAGTCTGATAGTCTTTTAGATAGCCAGTTAAAGCCCGGCGGCGTGATCCATCTAGCTCACTAAAAACGTCATCTAAAAGTAGCAATGGTTTTTGATCTCGCAGTTTCTGTAATATTTGCAGTTCCATAATTTTTAGAGCCAGTAAAATAGTCCGGTTTTCGCCGCGTGAAGCTACGTCCTGAGCAATATGTTTATTAATTTCAATCTTAAGGTCATCGCGGTGCGGCCCATGGCTGGTAAAACCGCGGATAAAATCAAGGTCACTGCTGGACTCTAATTTATTAAGTAAGTTAGTACTGTAGTTAGGTAGAGCTAATGAGCTGTCATAGCTTAGGTTAACATTAGCTTTACTACTAGACAGATGCTTATATAGGCTGCCTATTTGACCGGCAAGTTTCTCAACTATTTCTAGTCGGTGCTTAACGATTTGGCCGCCTAATTCACTGACTCTAATATCCCAGGCAAAAAGTTGAGACTGGGCCAGCTGTGGACCCTTTTTTAATAAATTATTGCGTTGATAAACCGCCCGCTTATAGGCCCTCCGGGTTTCGCCAAAGCCGATTATTGATTGTTCAAGTAGATCATCAATAAATTCACGCCTTAGATCCGGTCGTCCGCTAAGCAGTAGTAAATGCTGAGGCTCAAATAGTACCGTCGGCAAAGTTTGAGCCAGGGGTAATCGCTTGTATGGCCTGGAGTTAATATCAAAGGTTTTTACAGGATAGGCTTCAGAAGCATTTATTTTTACAGTTCTTTGGCCACCTTCAACTGTGTGGGCATCTAAGCGAGCCCAAGAACTTTTAAACTTAATTAATTCGCTGGTTTTAGCCCGGTAAGAACTACCGTTGGTTAATACCAGTAAGGCCTCTAGTAGGTTGGTTTTGCCACTACCATTTGGCCCAACAATAATATTGACACCCTTGTCCAGCTCATAGGCTGAATCTTTATAAGATCTAAAGTGTTGCAGTCTAATGTCGGTTATCATACAACTAGGGTATAGGCTTTAAATATTTAGTTCTAGCTTTTGAGCGGCATAATTACATGAGTGTAGTCTTTGGCACCGGCTGCTTGTAAGACACTGGGTTCCAGCTTGCCATTAAAGCCAAACTTAACTTCACCGGCTGCTAATACGTTAAGGGCGTCCAATAAATACCGGGAATTTAAGGTTATATCTCCGCTACCACTAATATCTCCATCAGCACTTGCAGTATTCTCACCAAGTTGTGAGGCCACAGAACGAATACTAATTTGTGAGTCCACCTGGTTGGCAGAAATAGTGATACTCCCGGCACTTTCGCGAGCAAATAAACTAGAAACCTTTGTAATATTCACAAAATCAGCCCGTTTGATGTCGGCGGTCGTAGAGAACTTTTTAGGGATCAGCTTACGGTAGTCTGGATAGTTGCCATCAATTAAACGTGTGACAAGTTCAATATCACCAGCCTTGAATGACACTTGTTGATCATCGTGCACCACAACTACTTCATCTTCATAATCGGATAGAATTCTAAGCAGATCGTGCATGGCTGTAGCCGGCACTAAAAGATTAGTCTCTTGAGTGGATTTAGTTAGTTCTTTTTCAGCTAAACGGTAACTATCAGTAGCCACTGCATATAATTTACCACCGTGAGTATGAATATATACTCCAGTTAAAACTGGACGAGCCTCGTCAGTTGAGGCGGCAATAACTACCTGCCCCAGGCCAGCTTTAAGTACTTTGCCATTTATGGTCCATTTAGTGCCTTTAGCGATAGACGGCATAACTGGGAATTCATCTGCTGACACCCCGTTTATTACAGATTGATATTTATCGGCAGAAATATGTAATTTGTAATCGTCGAGAGATAGTTCTATGACACCATTTGGCAGGCTAGATATAAAATCCTGCATTAGGCGAGCCGGGATTGTAATAGCGCCTTCTTTGCTAACTTTAGAACCAATAAAGTGGGTGATGGCTATGTCTAAATTAGTGGCAGCAATACTTAGCCGATTACCGACAGTTTTTAATATAACATTGGACAAAATTGGTAGAGTGTTACGAGTGTTAGCTACTCTGGCTACAGTATTTAAGGCTTTGGCTAGGTTTTCTTGGGTAACTTGAAGCTTCATATTATTCCTACTATATATTTATTAAACTTAGTAGTATTAGTTATAAGGGTTGTGGAAGATGGGTATAAAGGTTGATTTAATAGATAGAATTTGTTTGTTAAGAGTAGTGGTACAAAGCCAGGCTGCCTGTTTAAAAAGCTGTATAAGTACCAGTATATATGCACTCTTAAAAACGATTGTAATTTTAGAATGTGTAAAAGGCCATGGCTTATCCAAAGTTGAGCACTGCTTTTACTAGCGTTGTACACAATCTTAGGCATATAATCGCTCCTTGATTTCGGCAATTGCCGCCCTAATATCTGCATCAATTGCCGATTCTTTCTCGATTTTTTCAACTGAATGAATGGCCGTGGTATGGTCTTTGCGTCCCAGTTCGCGGGCGATTTTAGGGAAACTAAGATGCAGTTCACTACGTAGCATATACATAGCTACTTGTCTGGGTACCACAATATCTTTATCGCGTTTAGGGCCCAAGATTTCATCAATCGTAATCTGGTAATGGCGAGCCGTTCGTTCGACAACTTGTTTAGCACTTAGGTGCTTAGGTCTGGACTTACTAGCACCCAGGAGGCTGGTAGCAATCGCTAAATCCGGTTCCAAGCCTCTCATTTCGCAGAAGGCTAGCAACTGGTTTAAGGCGCCTTCTAACTCGCGTATGTTGGTTTGTACGTGGGTAGCTAGGTACTCGACTACTGACTGGGGTAAGCGTTTACTATGAACTAGTGTTTTAGTTTGAATAATGGCGCAGCGGGTTTCAAAATCTGGTGCTTGCATATCTATACTCATACCCCAAGCGAAACGAGAACGTAGACGCTCCTCCAGGGTTGGTATTTCTTTGGGCGGTTTATCGCTACTAATAATGATTTGTTTATTAGCTTGATGCAGAGCGTTAAAGGTATGGAAAAACTCTTCCTGGGTTTTTTCTTTACCAGCAATGAATTGCATATCGTCAACGATCAAAACATCAGCGCTGCGGTAGTAACCAGCGAAATCAGTATTTTTTTTGTAACGAATGGCGTCTAAGAATTCCTGGACAAATTGCTCCGAAGAAATATAGACCACATGAGATGACGGTTTCTTAGCCAGTACGGCATTACCAACAGCTTGAATTAGGTGTGTTTTACCAATTCCAACACCGCCATATATAAATAGCGGATTGTATTTGGTTCCGGGGTTTTGAGCAATTGCTTGGCAAGCCGCGTAAGCCAGTTCGTTACCTGATCCAACCACGAAGTTTTCAAAGGTATAACGCTCATTTAAACCTTGGCGATAAGTATGAGTCAGGGTGCTAGTTGGCTTAGATGTCGGTCTTGACGTGATAACCATTGGGTTGTCAGTCGTTTTTTTATACAGTGGGCTGGATGAACCAGAGTGAATCTTGTATTCCACCCTTTCCGGTTCAAGGCCATTTTTCTTCAGAGTATCAGTAATTAACTGGTTAAATTTACGCTCCAACTGCTGCTTGATAAATACATTAGGTACGCCAATTACCAAAATATTGTCTTTATGGCGCAACAAACGGGTGTTTTTAAACCAAGTAATATAACTGGCTCGCGAAACTGTTAACTCAATTTCACCAAGCACTGCTTGCCACAACCCGTCTTGCATTAATTCCCTCACTCCTTTTTGCAGTTTGCTAGTCTTTACTATAGCGAAAATAGTGAGTTTTCCACAATCATATAGCTTGCTATTTGATTAAGCTAAAAAATCTCTCACGAACAGATACAAAGTTATACACACGCTCAAGCCCTATCTTGTATTATGTGGAAAATCGTCTGTGGTTGGTGGATAACTTGTAACAAATGGCGGGGTAAATATTGTTAATTTCACGCCGCGTCTGGCTCTCCACACTGCTTGTGTAAAATCCATACAGGTATTTTTTCATTACCTGACTAACTTGGTCCGAATTGCTACATAGATCTATGAGTGATGTAGTAAACGTACACGACTTCAAAACGAACTACTCCAAATACCTTGAGTAGGCAGTCGGTGGTAAGGAAATACTACTAGGCAAACATGGTAAGGTAGTTGCTAAACTAGTGCCACTACAGCAAACTAAAAATCCTCACCTACCGGGTGCTCTCAAAGGTAAAGTTTGAGTTAGTGATGACTTTGACGAGCCAATGATGGCGATGTGGGATAGTGTCAGTAGTAAAAAGTGATTTGTAATGATCTTATTGCTGGATACTAATGCATTTATATGGTAGGTTGCTGATGACAAAAACTGGGGAACAAAGCAAGAGCGAATATTGCAAACCCTGGGAATAATGTTTTTATATCAAACTTAAGCTTGCTGGAGTGTAGTATTAAGACAAGAATTGGCAAGCTAAACAATGATTTCGGGGCAGTAGATATTGATGCTACTAAATAGGTCAGAGTTATCAGTTTAGTTGCAACAGCGATACACGAGACCCTCATTTAGAAATCCTATAATGCGTTACTAGAATTGTATAACTTCTAGTCCAACTATACGCTCAAAATCTTTATCAGCCGTTGCAAGTGTATAACCGTACTGTTTACAGATAGCTGCAATCCAAATATCATTTTGCTGGATAGGTTTACCTGTTTTTTTGAGTTGTGCAGATAGTTCTCCAAATAACTTTGATGCACCCTCATTAATATGTAGTATCTCCACTCTCGATGAGTTGAGGAACTGACGCAGCCTTAGTGCGTTATTTTCTTTCTTTGAGCCATCAAATATACCAAAATATAATTCCCCAAGAACAATAATGGGTATGCCGATTGACGGTGACGTTTTTACTAATCTTGCCAGTTTTATGTTTCCATCATCGAGTGCTCTATAAGCGTTAGTATCAAGTGCCAATTTGGGAATCACTTAATTTCCTTAGGCGCAGAATCTAGCCAATCCATTGATTTATCAAAAGAACTATTCAATGACTTTCCACCGATAAACCAATCTAAATCATCAAATGTCACTCCCACCGCAACTCCACTGCCTTTTGTAAGTGCCTCAATTGCAATGTCATTAAGACTTTTGCCGGTTTCTCGGGCACGAGTTCTTAGAGATTGGTCAACTTTTGGTGGGATAGCTCGAATTGTATATTGTATGCTTTTCATGCATGTATTGTATCAAAATGTGCCTACACTGTCAATAATCCTTTGCTTTATGCTGTTGATTTACAATGCAGCAATAAACGACTTAGGGTTGGTCTGGAGTTTAGTTGCAATAAGTATACATATGGCCCTCCAAGAATCGACTTTGCAAAACTAAAAGGACCACTGCTAGAGCATGTTACACTGTAGGGTATGCCAAAAAGGACTTTTCAACCTAAAAAACGATCTCGTGCCAAAAAACATGGCTTTTTAAAACGAATGTCTACTAGTGATGGCCGCAACGTTCTTAAAAGCCGCCGCACTAAGGGGCGAACTAAATTATCGGCTTAGTTATCAAAACTTCGGTCGCTAGTGTTATCCTTGTCACTTAAGTCTTACCTCTGTACTCTTAGATTGTGCTATCAAGAACACATCGATTTCATGGTTATGGCAGTCTAGGCTTTGTCTATCGACAAGGTAGACATGTTCATGGACCGTCTATTACACTGCGCTATTTTTTAAATCAGCGCCGCCGAACTTACCGATGTGCTGTTGTCATTGGTAAAAAAACCGAAAAGTCGGCAGTCCAGCGTAACCGGATAAGACGCCGAATTTATGAAGTTATTCGTAGCCACGAGGCAGGCATTAACCAAGCTTACGATATCGTTATAACGGTGTTGAAACCTGGACTTGGGGTTATACCCAGCCAAGAACTAAGCGACCAGATTGGGCAGCTATTGACCCAAGCCAAAATTATTACAAAATAATAATATCTGTTAAACTTAGCGGGCTATTTCGGCTGGTATGACCGGGGTCTGCTAAGGTATCATATATTCCAAGGAGCGGAAAATGTTCACTACTATAATTGTTAAACCGATCTTTAATTTACTAGTGTTGATTTATGCCGTTTTGCCAGGTCATAATTTTGGACTGGCAATCATTATATTTACGGTAATTATCCGACTGTTAATGTGGCCTTTGGTAAAGAAGCAATTACATCAAGCCAAAGCCATGCGCGAACTGGCACCCGAAATCAAGCGGGTAAAGACTGAATCTAAAGGTAATAAGCAAAAAGAGTCGATGATGCTGATGGAACTCTATAAAGAGCGTGAAATTAATCCATTTGGTAGCATCGGGCTGATTATATTACAAATACCGATATTTATTGGTTTATATAGTGGTCTGCGCCGGATAGTAGTCGACCCCCATGCAATTATTAACTTTTCCTATCCGGTCCTGCATAACCTAAGCTGGCTTAAGCAACTTTCAGGCGATATTCATAGGTTTGATAGTAGTTTATTTGGAATCGTTAATTTAACTAAGGCGGCATTGCCTAAAACCGGTGGTATTTACTTCCCAGCCATGATTATTGTTATTTTAAGTGCCGTTACGCAGTACTTTCAATCTAAACAGCTTTTACCCGATCCTAAAGATAGTCGGGGTCTGCGAAATATCTTAAAAGATGCTAGTAGCGGCAAACAAGCTGATCAAGGTGAGGTTAACGCCGCGGTCGGTCGCAGTACCCGTTATTTCTTACCATTTATGATCTTTATAATTACGGTTAATATTGCCTCGGCCTTATCGCTTTACTGGTTTATTAGTGGGGCAGTAGCTTATGCCCAACAGTATAAGATTTTAGGCCAGGATGAACAGGAAATGGAAAACACTCCTAGTAAAAGTGGAGTCAAAGTTATTGAAGGCGAAGTAATAGAAAAGCCAGAACCTAAAAACAATTCAAGGTCACCTAAAAAGAAGTCTTCAAAGAAAAAACGGAGACGCTAAGCGATGGAGGAATCCATTATCTATGCTAAAAGATATCTAGAAGATATGTTATCTTTTTTTGGGTTAAATACCGACGTTTATGCTACCAGCAGTGATGATGAGGTTATCGAACTACATGTACCGTCTACGCATTTAAATGGTTTCTTGATTGGCCAACATGGTGAGACACTTCGGGCTATTCAGTTTATGGTCAGTAACGCTCTTAAAAATAATAGCCATCAAATTACCCGAGTTAGTGTAGATATTGCTGATTACAAAAAGCAACGATCTGATCGGCTGGCGATTCAGGCCCAAGATTGGCTAGACGAAGTTAAAAAAACTGGCCAAGCCAAGATCTTGCAACCAATGAACGCTGCCGACAGGCGAACTATTCATAAACTTGCTGGTGAACATGGTCTTACTACTGAGTCAGAGGGCGAGGGTCGCGATCGCCACATTGTCTTAAAACCAACAGAAGAACAAGTTAGTACTTAGTTTAGTCAGCTCAGTCTATTGCTAAACAGTAATAAAAAGTATATTTTTATTTTTTATGGAACAATCAAGATTTAGTTTTGTTGATATAACAATGCCAAAGAATTCTTATGATGAATTAAATTCATCAATGGCATTACATGCTGGTGATTTAAATCAATTATGGCACGATTATCCACGGGAGGCTTACGCCAAAGTTGTTTTCGGAGCAATGGTCTCATTAGACAATGACGTTGTGATTAAGGTAGATGATAAAGCTATAAACCGCCGTGGAAGTTGGGCAGACCAAAAAAATATAGTTGGCATGAATCAGAGGCAGGATTTACCAGATATTGATATTACTCCAGTTCAGGTACGAGTTGCTGTCTGGAAGCGGCCAAACCCTCGGGAAATTATGGAACGATGTAGCTTTAAACAATTCGGCAAAACTGTACTTAATTTTTACGTCCTACCACCTGATTTTGCTTATTAAATTAATGATTGTTCGTCCAAGACCTGTTTATAGACAGTTAATGTTTCTTCGGCAGTGCGCTGCCAAGAATATTTCTCGGCCACCTGGCGGCCTTTGCTAATTAACTGTTGGCGTAACTTATCATCTCCTAAAACCCGGCTAATAGCGGCAGCCATATCGTCAACACTTAATGGATCGAAATATTCGGCACCATCTTTATATACCTCTGGCAGGCAGGTGGCATTACTTGATACCACTGGGGCACCAGCCATCATAGCTTCCAGACCAGGTAAACCAAAACCTTCACTTAAGCTTGGGAATACATAAGCTGCCGTATTTTCATATAGCCAGCGTAGTTGACCTTCGCTAACAAAGTCGGTAAAAATAACATTCTTAATTCCTTTTTGTTCAGTTTGCTTCTCAAGTTGTTTATAAAGCGTGTCACGTTTACCGGCTAATACTAATCTTAAGGCCGGAAATTGCTGGCGGACTAGGTTAAAAGCCTCAATTAATCGCTCTAAATTTTTATGAGGCATGGGACGACCGACGTACATGATAAATTGCAGGTCTTCGAGTTCTGGTAATGATTCAGCTGCAGCGTCGATTGGATCGGCAGCTTCGTAAGTAACTGTGATTTTACGGCTGTTAATACGTGCGAAACGGGCCACATCGTCTTTAACAAATTCACTAGGAGTAATTATAGCGGCAGATTTACGAGCAGCAATTTTATTAACCCATCTATAAACAGTCTGTTTTATTTTAAGAACTAACAAATTTTTACTAGGGTTTGTGAAACGAGCTGTGGTCAGATCTTGCATGGTCGTAACAACCTTGCCTTGGTACAAAATCGGCTGTTGGACCATTGCAAAGTGAACTAGGTGAGCATTAAGCGACCGCAATTGTCTGAGAAAACCTAATTGTTCCGCAAAAGTAAACTCTTTGTATGGACAAGCCAGCTTAGAGAAGTTGTCACCAGGAAGTTGCCAATCATCAATGTCCTTAGGTTTAAGCAGCACGATATAGCGATGACGGTGATCTATTTTGCCCAGATAATATAATAATCTTTCGACATAACGCCCAGAACTTGTCCGTAACTCTCTCCCGTCAATGACTATTTTTTTAGGCCCCTTGGGCTCCGTTAGTTCTTCAGGCAGATTGGATTTGCTTCTATGACGTAGTTTCCACCATTTAGCCCTAACCGCTCGCAAACACCTGGCATTAGGTGGCAAGTTAAAAACCAATATTGATTTAATATAGTCGGCAGTAACACTTCGATTATGCTGAATAAAAAAGCGCTGAACTATTTTTTTAGGTAAAAGTAATAATGAAACTAGAGTTCCCTTAAAAACCGGCCCAACCTGTCCTCGTCCCAAAGCTCTTATGACGAAAGATAAATAAGCAATACTAAAGCGCGCTAAAATGGTAGGCAATAGTGGCCCCGGAACATCTTTCCACATTAACCAAGGTAAATTTTTAATAGTCTGATAAGTGACAAACCCTTTTAGCTTGCCACTGGTGGCACCAATTTGATGAAAAGCTAGAGCATTTGGAATGTAAGCTACTTTCCAACCAGCCAATTGCGCCCGAAAGCTAAGATCAATATCTTCATAATAAGCAAAAAAGTCTTGGTCAAATAAACCAACTTGTCTAAACATTTCAGCTCTATACAAACTGGCACCCCCAGAAGCCGCAAAAATTTCGGTATCACTATCATATTTATCGCTTACCGGTTCACCCCGGCCTCTGGGATACGGTAATCCCCAAGTGGTATATAAATCACCGGTACTATCAATATGTTTTCTATCCGCGTCTAACAATTTGCCAGTGGCAATACCAACACGGTTATTTTTATCTAGTTCTGAAACCAAGTGCTTTAGCCAGCTTTTGTCAGCTACAGCGTCATTATTAAATAAGCCAATATATTCAATGTTCTTTTCAAGACCGTAATTTATGCCAATGTTTACACCACCTGCAAACCCCAGATTTCTTGATAGTTCTAAAAGCGTGACCCCAGGGAACTGTTGCTTAATCAGCTCCACTGAATCATCAGTTGAACCATTATCGACGACAATAATCTGAGCCTTCAGGGTTTGTTTTTGAAGCGACTCTAAGCATGGAGCAATGCTATCAATACCATTCCAATTAGGTATTACGACTGCGTATTTATTGGCCATAAGTGTTCATGTCGATTGTTTACCCACTTATAATAACTCACTACCGTAAGACCAAGGGTATAAATAAACCATGCCGTAGGAAGGTTTGAGTACTGGATTCCATATCCAAGTCTTGGTTTATAAAAAGAAGCTCGTAACCTATAATAAACAACTAGATTTAAGATGAAGCATATATTTTCTAAAAAGAACCGAGCCTTATTAAGTGAATTAGTCCGCACTGATTTTAAATTACGCTATCAGAATTCTTTTTTAGGCTATGCCTGGTCATTGCTTAGACCTTTATTTCTGTTTTTAATTTTATACGTTGTATTTGTTAAATTTTTGAAATTTGGGGCGGAGATACCACACTTTGCCATTTATTTATTGCTTGGCATAGTACTATGGACTTTTTTTGTAGAAATGACCGTTCAGAGTCTAGGTTCAATCGTTGCTCGTGGAGACTTAATTCGAAAAATCAGTATACCGCGTTGGATCATTGTGATATCCACCAGCCTGGCGGCATTAATTAATCTAGGCTTGAATCTTATTGTAGTAGCAGTTTTTATGATCATAAATCATGTCAGCTTATCAAAATCTGGCCTTTTATTTCCTCTGACTTTATTTGAAATATATATTTTTGCCTTGGGTTTATCGCTGTTTTTGGCGGCGTCCTTTGTAAAATATCGTGATGTTCAATATATATGGGAAGTCTTGCTTCAAGCCGGCTTTTACGCTACACCAATCATCTATTCTTTGTCACGCATTCCAAATATCAATATTCAAAAACTACTACTACTCAGTCCCATTGCTCAATCCATACAAGATGCACGCTATCAGTTAGTGACACATCATACGGTTACGACGCATAGTATTTTCAATGGTGGGCCATACGCTTATATTCCCTCAGTTTTGGTAATTATTACTTTTGTTATAGGTGCAACATACTTCCGAAGCCAATCTAAATACTTCGCAGAGAATATTTAATGGATAATTCAGATTTGGCTATAAAGGGCGAAAACCTTAACAAAGTATTTAAATTGCCGCATGAAAAAACAACTTCCATTAAAAGTGCACTAATTGGTGGTTGGCGAAAAAGTCGTACGTACGAAAAACAACAAGCCCTCAGCAATGTAAATTTGGAAGTCAAAATAGGCGATTTCTTTGGCATAGTTGGACGAAATGGCAGTGGCAAGAGTACCTTATTGAAAATACTTGCTGGTATTTATATGCCGACTAAAGGACTGGTACAGGTAAACGGTACACTTACACCCTTTATTGAACTTGGTGTGGGATTTAATCCCGAGCTTACTGGACGGGAAAATGTTTTCTTAAACGGAGCGTTACTTGGCTTCAATCGAAAGCAAATGAATTCGATGTATAACAGTATTGTAGGATTTTCAGAACTTGAACGATTTATGGACCAAAAGCTTAAAAATTATTCTTCGGGTATGCAGGTGCGATTAGCTTTTTCGATTGCCATCCGGGCGCAAAGTGACATATTGCTAATTGATGAAGTTTTAGCGGTTGGAGATGCCGCTTTCCAAAGAAAATGCTTTGATCACTTTATGCTGCTGAAAAAGAATCGCCAAACGGTGATTTTGGTGACACATGATATGAATGCGATTAGACAATATTGTGACAGAGCTATCATGATTGATAAGGGCAAAGTTGTTGAGAGTGGGACTGCCGATTCAATAGCTCAAGCTTACCAAAAATTATTTATCGCAGAACTCAAAGCAGTCGATGATAAGTACGAAACTATTGAAACAAAACGCTGGGGCACTGGAAAAATACGTGCGCATCGGGCAACGGCTAAACTTGACAATGACAAACTGACGATTACGACACGCTTTGAGGCAAAAACCGACACTTTGGCACCGGTATTTGGTTTTACCATTTACGGACCGGCCGGCAACAATATACTCGAAGGCAATACATCGCGTCAGAACTACAAAACAAGCGATATGAGAAAAGGCGATGAAGTTGAGATTATTTGGCAAGTTCCCAACGTGTTTGCGACCGGCAACTACGATATTGCGGTGGCAACTTGCGACCAAATGGCGGCAGAGTATTACGACTGGCTAAGTGAAGCTGCTACATTTAAAGTGACGAAAGAAGGAAGTACTGCAGGTGCCGTAGACCCGCCACTAATTATTAAAGAGTATATAGAGACGGGCAAGCATGAATAATTTACTTAAAGATACCGGTGAACGGATGGTTCCCGAATTCCACAAGGGTAGCCTTATGCATGCAGAGCATTTAACACGTTACGAAACCGCCGAAAAGTTAGCCAAAAAAAAAGTCGTTTTAGATATTGCTTGCGGGTCAGGTTACGGAACTAAAATTTTGGCACGGTCGGCGCGCAAAGTTTACGGGGTGGATATCGATAAAGACACCATAAAATATGCCCAGCAAAAATTTGATGCCCCGAATATTGAATACAAAGTTGGAGACGGTATAAAAATTCCGTTAGAAGATAATTCGATTGAACTAGTCGTAACGTTCGAAACAATTGAACATATAAAGAATTACAGCCAATTTATTAATGAAATTAAACGAGTCTTAAAACCAGATGGCTTGGTAATTGTTTCAACGCCGAATGACATTGAGTTTGCCGAAGGCAATCACTTCCATATTCATGAATTCACATTTGACGAGCTGATGAAGCTGCTAAAAAAAGATTTCAAATTTATTGATCCGTATTTCCAAGCAACCTGGAAATACGTAGCCGTAGGATCCGAGGACATCTTGCGGCACGGCAAAATAATCGATATAAGAACCCTGCAATTAGCACCACTTAATCCAAAGAAATACCTATATTTTTACTTGTTATGCAGTAATCGAAAAATTGTTGAAAAAGTTGAACCACTAGCCGCACTAGGAGGCCATTACAGTGATCGCGATATTATCGGTTATCAAACCAAAACTTCCGAGAAAATCAACGAACTTAAAGATATTAATGAAGGAATAACTCAGAATCTTCGAGACATTGAAGTTCAGAAACAAACATTGCAACATGAGTTACAAACTATAAAGAGCTCGCGCAGCTACATACTAAGCCGCAGATTAAGCCGACTTCTGTCGTTTATAAAACCAACTCAAAGATCTAAATAGTTAACTAATGATACGACGACTAGCTAGAAAGATACTACCGGCTGGAAGCCGACAAAGAATTTTTGCCGGTAAAGTCAAACAGCGCCTTGCTCGCTACGTTTACGGTGATGACCTGACTTATAGACGCTGGATCCGTAATTGTGAGCAGCAAAGCTTGCACCCCTCGATTATTAAACACGGTAAAAAAATATCGATAATTGTACCGACTTTTAACACTCCCAAAAAATACATAAAAGAATTAATTGATTCAGTAATAAAACAAAGCTATCAAAATTGGCAACTGTGCCTAGCCGATGGCTCAACTGATAATGCGCTTGCAGCTACTATAAAAAAGTTGAGTGAGCAGGACACACGGATAACCTACATTAAGCTTGAGACGAATCAAGGTATATCAGAAAACACCAACCAAGCTTTGCGTCATACCAAAGGTGAATTCATAGGTTTTTTGGATCATGATGATACGCTAGCTCAATGGGCGCTGAATGAAGTTGCCCACACCCTTAAAGCCAATGCCAAGGCCGATCTCTTATATAGCGATGAAGACAAATTATCTGCAAATGGCAAGTACCGGAGTATTCCATTTTTTAAACCTGATTGGTCACCCGACTTACTACTAGGTACAAACTACATGGCTCATTTTGTGGTAGTCAAAAAAAATCTGGTTAATAAAGTTGGCGGTCTTAGGCGCAAACACGACGGTTCTCAAGATTATGATTTTTTGCTCAGGCTACTTGATTACAACCCAACCATTGTGCATATTCCAAAAGTTCTGTACCACTGGCGAATGGCCGAAGGCTCAACGGCTCGGGCAATTGGCGAAAAGAGCTATGCAGACAGAGCCGGCCGAGATGCTTTAAAAGATTACTTGAGACGCAACCATATTCAAGCCAGAGTAATTAAAATCGAAGATCAACCTACTAATTACCGACTGTATTATTTAATAAAGGGAAAACCGCTAGCCTCAATTATTATTCCGTTTAAAGATAAACCGCAGTTACTAAAAGCCTGTGTCACCAGTATTTTGCAAAAAACAAATTATGCTAACTATGAAATTATTCTAGTATCGAATAACAGCACTCAAAAGAAGACGCACGACTATTTAAAGAGCTTAGCTAAATATGAGAATATCAAGATTGTTAGTAATGCCCAACCTTTTAATTATTCTGCTGTCAACAACTTTGGCAGAAAGCAAGCCAGTGGCAAAATCTTAATTTTTTTAAACAATGACACAAAGATTATTAGCAATGATTGGCTTGACGAGTTAGTTGGCGTAAGTTTGCAACCGGCTACTGGTGCAGTTGGCCCAATGTTGCTATACCCCGATAAAACTATTCAACATGCCGGTGTAGTTATCCAAATGACTGGCATGGCCGGACACGTATTTCGAAAAATGAAACCCGGGACACTAACACCCTTTGGTATTTCAGATTGGCCACGTAATTACTTAGCTGTCACGGGAGCTTGTTTAGTAGTCGAAGCCAAAAAGTTTGATGAAGTTAAAGGTTTTAATGAAGATTTTGTCATGGCCGGCAGCGATGTTACTTTATGCCTGGATTTGTTTAAGAAAGGCTACCGAAATGTTTACTGGCCTTATGTAAAACTGTTTCACTATGAGTCGAAATCGGTTGGTTCATATCAAAAAGCTCCCCCCAGAGACTATGAGCTGTCACTTATTCACTACCAGCCGTATCTAAAACAAGGTGATCCGTTCTATAATCAGAACTTAGATACTCAATACGAAAGCCCTCAACCTAGGAAAAAATATGAATAATTCATCATTCAATAAGGCAATGCGGATACTTAAGTATGAAGGGCCGGTAGTGCTTGGTAAAAAAGGCGGCAAATTTTTAAAATCAAAACTGGTAAAATCTTCCAAACCAACTGAACTTTATGAATATTTGTCGAACCCTCTATTTCACATAACCGAGGAGGATAAATCCAAAAGTCGCAAGGTCTCGGCCTCAAAAATTGATAACAGAATTACTTCAGCGTTGTGGTTTGTACCTTATTTTGATCACATTACTTTTGGTGGAATATATACAATTTTTCGATTTATGGAAGCTTTTGCTAAAAACGGTGTCCATACCACCATTGTAATGTATGACTATAAATACCTCGATGCAAAGAAGTCTAAGCAAAAAATTATCTCTCACTTTCCGGGATTAGCCTCGGCTGACTTACTGGTGTTTGATCATCAAACCGAAAACATAGACGACTTGCCTGCAGCTGATATGGCTTTTGCCACTATCTGGATGTCGGCCTACTTGCTACTGCGTTATAACCAAACGAGGCGTAAGTATTATTTCATTCAAGATTATGAGCCGCTTTTTTACGAAGCCGGATCTATGTATGCTTTGGCAGAATCAACGTATAGGTTTGGGTTTACCGGCATTGTAAATACTCCGGGCTTGTTATGGGCTATAAACCAGCGTCACGGATTAGAGGGGGTTAGTTTTATACCGGCAGTTGATAAGCATAACTTTTACAGTTCCGAGCGTACCAAGAAGAATCGAGTGCGGATTTTTTTCTATGCTCGACCCAATAACCCCAGAAATGCCTTCGAGCTCGGCATTTTAATTATTAAAGACTTGCTAGCGAAGTATAAAGGGCAGATAGAAATTGTTACAGCTGGTGCGCAATGGGATGAAGCGCAGTATGGATTAAAGGGTTTAATTACCAATCACGGTTTAATTGGTTCGCTCAAGGAAGTCGGTGATCTTTACCGTACGTGCGACATAGGATATGTTTATATGTTGTCAAAACACCCGTCTTATCAGCCGTTTGAATTTATGGCCTGCGGCATGGCCACCGTCACAAACTATAACGAAGATAATTTATGGCTATTCAAAGATGGCCAAAACTGCTTATTGGCAGAACCGTCGCCTACTGCTATGGCTGAAAAAATTGGACAGCTTATTGAGGATGAAAACCTAAGAATAAAACTGGCTAGTACTGGACATAAAAACGTTAACTTTGATTGGGACACCCAAACAAAAGAAATTTGGAACTATATTTCTAGATCTTAGTCAACGTCGGCTGGATGATTAGTTTTGATTCTTTCTTTACGGCCGCCATAATAAAAAACCGATTTAGGATACTGTGGACCAGGTGCTTTTTTATAGCGCGGGCTTTTTTTAACACGTAAAAAGACACCCCATTCCAGCGCAATGTTAAATAAATGATCAAGCGCAAAATCTAATGGTATTTTCATAGCTTTCAGCTGTTCAACGATTCCGGGGAACAAATTGTAGTGACTTTTCTCCCATAATAAATAACCTTCTATTTCTTCTAAGTAGAAACGATCATATTCAAAACAGATGTGTTTAAAAGAAGTTTCTGATAAAAAGGTAAAGTGTCCAAACAGCATCCCGTCATTAGACTTGCCATACGGTGTCCAAATTTCTACCAGGGCATTTGGTTTAGCCACGCGCATTATTTCTTGAAGCACAAAACGGTATTCGGTTAAATGCTCAAATGTATGGCTAGTATAGATATGATCGATTGAGCTATCGGCAAAAGGTAGTTTATGTGTTTCGATGTCTAATACTAAATCAACGACCGGACTGGGCAAAATATCGATCCCAAAAAAACCTTTACGCTTAACATTACCACAACCCAATTCAAGTTTGGTGACGCCCTTGATGAGCTTTGATCTTTTTGAATTCTTTTTAGTTGAAGGTGATGGATTGGACTTCCCAGTTGGCATTCCTTCAGTATAAAACGGCGCTAGATATTTTACTAACATCTAGTTTGTAAGGAGTTTCTTGCCAGTAAAAAAGAATTTATTGCGGCATACAGAAGCTAATGGCACCATTGCCAACACTATCTATATAGCTGGAGCTGCCATCGTCTCGATAGCCAGCGTAGGTAAAGACCCAATAGCGTTCAGGCCCACTGGTGGTATAGAAGTGATCACCAATAGCGCCTTTCCACATAGCGTAAATTGGCGCGGAGCTTGCTGGGCAAGCTTGCGGTACACTATTGGCACCAGGGACGGTTGGATAGGCATAAAAGGCAATTCCATCATCACGGTAGCCACCGTATACAATGCCCCAATAACGATTATTGCCATCGGGCACTAACCAGTGATCGGTTAATCTTCCATTGTATAGATTATAAATCGGCACCATACCCGATTGTTGGGTCGCACTTACTGTGAAAGCTGGGTTGTCATCATAAAAGCCTCCTTGTTTAGCATAAAACCGTTCATTTTCGCGAGCCGTGTAATAATGATCGCGGGTTCCCGGGTTGTACATACGATAACTAAATGCACCAATTGCGCCACCATAAGGGGTACCAAACCAGGCATTATATAGATCAAAGAAGTTTTGATTGCCATTGAAATGTGGTGTGTACCAATACAGAGCGGCAGTCGCACCGGTATCAATATGAATGTTGGTGCCGTCTATAGTTTTATAACCATCGTAATACACAGCGCTTGAATCCGATGAACAACGCTTACGATAGCCTTGGGTCATTGGTCCGCTGTAGCAAGTTCCTGGGTCATCGGAGTTGTTCCAAGAGCCTGTCACTACCGCCCAGCTGGTATTACCCAGCGAGCGTTGTTGCCCAAACTTAAGCAGCCAAGCAGCTCTGATAACTTGCTGCGAAAAGCCAGCCTTAGAAGAACTATTTACGCAGGTTGACGGGACGGTGGTATGCTCGATGCCATTGCGCCGGTACAGGCTGATGCCAGAGTAGCTATATGAAGTTCCGCCATCCGGACAACCATAGCCGACGGCTGCAGCATATTTGTTTTCGCTACTAGTACTGCAAAAATTGACCGCACCCGAAACTAGGCTTTGTTCTTTTTGCAAAGTTACTATGAGAACTTGCGGGTTCAGTCCGTATACTTGAGCTGCGGTATATATGACTTGTCCGGCCGAAACAAAACCACCGTAGGTAAAGCCTCCGGAGGGTGAGTAACCGCTGGGTATACGCGCTTCAAATCCACTATTGGTGCTAATACAGCTATTGGGAAAATTATTATTCATCCAGGCGTCAATTTGTGCTGCAGTCATCGAACTAATATTGTTAAAGACGCTGTCATCAATTAGATTGCTTGGATTAAATGTAGCAGCTTTGGCAGTCAGTGGAAAAATGAACGTTACCACTAGTACCCATGCGATCAAAAAGCTTAGAATTTTAGAAAGCAACCGCTTCATGGCTGTATTTCCAAATTTAGAGCGTCAGACGCCGACTTAGTTTGACCTTTGAGCGTGGCTACGGCGGTTATTTTCCAACTTCCGACGGTAAATCCAGCGGTTTTTACATCCCAATTCCAAATAACTGCACCGTTACTGTCAGCTTGCTTAGCTTCGAGGGTTTTGGTAATGCCATCTTTTGTAAAGATTATGCTACAGGTGGCACCGGGCGTAGTGTTACAAGCAGATTGTTCCTGTCTATTTGTTGGGCTGCCGCTAAGATTCGGGCGGTGATTACTAACTAAAGTTCCGTTTGGATCCAAAAGAGATGATGGGGTACCAGGACTCTTCGGAGTTTCAGTCGATGGCGCCGGAGTTGAGTTGCTGGAAGACGGGGGAGTTGACTGTCCATTATTTTCAGTGTTGGATGAGCCTGACGAGTTGCTGCTGGCAGCTGGAATGGTTGAGCTGGTAGTTTTTGGTTTGTGCAGCAGATGAGTGGTATTGGTTAATTCTAAGATTGCCAAAACAACCCCGATCAAAACAAAACCAAGAATCGCGAAGCCGATAGGGTTGCGCCAGAGCAATGGGCTATGTGCTTTTTTCCGTGTCGAGTACATGTTTTTATTTTATTATAAAACTACTTAGATTTAATCATAACTAGAATAAAATAGCAATCGTACCTAGGCAGTTTTATGGCAAGTTTGTCTTAGTCGAAAATTAATATATGTATAATGAATCTAAATGAAACGGCCTCTTCTAGATATAGCGGTATTTGGTCAAAGTATTAAGCGGCACAAATTAGTTAGTTTGTTTTATGTTGCAATTGTTATTTTAAGCGGCATTCCACTAATTATTTTATTAGTTCTTTTAGTTCACTATAGCGTGAATACGCCCTTTTGGGATCAATTGTCTTTTGTCGATTTAATGAATCGACTGCATAACGGTACTTTCTCTCTATACAATCTGTGGCAGCAACACAATGAGCATCGAATATTTGTGCCTCAAGCCCTAGAATTAATAGTTGGAAAAGCGACTGATTTTAATTTTCGTGTGCCTGTATTTCTGAACTTCATAACAGCTTGCGGAAGCCTATCATTTTTAATATTAATGCTAAAAAAGACTTTTCGTAATCCAAGATTAGTCGGACTGTTAGCAGTGCCTTTTGCTTGGTTATTATTTTCGCCAATCCAATGGACAAACTGGATATGGGGCTTTCAATTAGCATTCTTTTTAAGCGTGTTTTTTACCATTGTTACTATCTGGCTAATTGTTAAAAGAATATTTTTAGTAAAAAACAATTTATTTATTTTAGGTCTGATCTTAGCTACCATTACAACTTATAGTAATGGTAACGGTTTACTTATTTGGCCAATAGGCCTAGCCATAATACTGTGGCATAAAGCTGATCTAAAGCACGTTACTGCATGGAGCATTACTGGTCTTATTGTAATTTGCTCTTATCTATATAAGTTTCATCGCTCACCAGAAAGCCTACCATTATCTGCCATTATTAAAGAACCAGCAGCTGTAATTAAATATGCACTGGCTTATCTTGGTCGTAATCTAGCACTTACACCTTCAACTGCTCGATACGTCGGTGCAGTTTTAGTTGTGGTGTTAGTAGTTAGTGCAGTTTATATATTTATTAAAGGTCAACTGGATAACATTCTTCCTTGGGTCGGGCTTGGACTTTATGCTTTTTTGACAGCCCTACTAGCAGCCATCTCCCGTCTTAATTTTGGCATTGATCATGCTTTTTTGTCTAATAGCTATCCAACTATTTCAGTAATATTCATTTTGTCGACAATTGCAATTTCTGTCTATGCTTTAACTATTTTGTTAAGGACTTTTTCTAAACGAAAAATATCGTTATATGTAACTTTATTAATTGTTTTTGGAGCGTTAATTAGCCTACCATTACCAGCCTTCTTTAAAAACTATGCTTCAGGTATAAATAATCTAAAAGGCTTTAGCGGTCATTTGCATAAAGTCCAAACCTGCATATATGAGGCAAAGTCTGAGAATGACGACTGTCTGTTATATATTTTCCCCAATAAAAAAGAGGCTTGGGCCAATATTCAGATTCTCAGGGGGTTACATTGGGGCAATTTTTAACTAATCGATTAGCTTACCGCTACTGGTGGCTACTTTGCATTGTACCAGTAATAATCTTGGCTGTTTTGGTGATGCATTATAGTGTACATGTTCCGTTTTGGGACAGTTGGGAAATGGTATCTTTTTTTCAAAAGCACTCTAGTGGCAAGCTTGGTTTCAGTGATTTTTGGATGCAACATAATGAACACCGCATTTTGTTTCCCAATTTCCTTTCATATGGACTCGCCCAGTTAACTCACTGGGATCCGTATTATGAAACGGTTGTAAATGTACTACTTGGGGTAAGTATTTTGAGTGTATTAATATTATCTATTAAGAGAACTTTTAAACCAAAAAGTAACATGTTTATTATTAATAGCATTTTGGCTTCATGGTTGGTCTTATCGCCAATCCAATGGGAAAACTGGATATGGGGTTGGCAAATTGAATGGTTTTTAAGTGCTCTTGCTGTAATCTTTAGTTTATGGTACCTGAGCGCCAAGCACCTCTCACTAAAATTATGGGTTTTAGCAATTACCAGTGCAACAATAGCTACTTATTCACTAGCCAATGGCTTAGTTATATGGCCTATAGGCCTGGCCATTATTATTATCCGTAAACAGCCAATTCAGCGAATTATTGGTTGGACCTTTATAGGTATAGTTGAAACCTGGCTTTATTATCATAATTATGTAAACCCAACATATCATCCTTCCAAAAGTTTATTTTTGCACCAACCAGTTGCCTTTATATATTATGTTTTGTCATATATTGGAAGTCCGTTGACACCACACTTTCAAATTGCATATTTAGTAGGATTTGGGTTACTTGCACTATTTTTAACTAGTTGTATTTATTTGTGGTTTAAAAAACGATCTGCCCTGTATACTACCCTAATTGTTTGGCTGGGAGTGGCCACATATAGCTTACTAAGCGCCGTTTTAACTGGAATCTCCCGTCTCGGTTTCGGGATAGATCAGAGCTATTCCAGCCGCTACACCACCATTTCCTCATTATTTATATTAGCCACTTTTATTATTATGCTGTTCGCTTTAGAACTGTTTCTTTATAATACTGGGTGGCCAAAATGGCGGGTTAATTCTATTTTATTAATTGTGACAGTGCTATTTTTTATACCAATATTATTAAATTATTCAAGGGGTATATTTTTAATGAAACAACAACATCAAAGGTTGGTAATAGCCCGTAAGTGCGCCGAGACGGCGAAGACCCAGACAGATCCTTGCCTCGGTGATTTGTATCCCAACAATATTGTAGTGTGGCAACGATTACAGTACCTACGTAAAATTCATTGGGGAGGATTCTGATAGTAATTCATAGTATTTTCAGTCACTGCGATAACCTTTTTCGATTAAACAATGTATGATAAGAATCATTAACCACTACTCATAAACTAAGTAACTGGCAACAGTGCATCAAGAACTTTTGCTATACTTTGAATAAATGGGAGACGGGGAATATCGACTTGAAGTATGATATCTGTATTGTTGGTGGCTGCGGTCATGTTGGTTTGCCACTCGGCATAGCCTTTGCTGACCAAGGCAAACAGGTGGTTTTATATGATCTAAATAAGCCAGCTATTGATAAGGTAAATAAAGGCCTTGTTCCATTTATGGAAAATAATGCAGGTCCTGTATTAAAAAAAGTCTTAAAAACTAAAACACTGCGTGCCACTGATGATGCCTCAGTCATTAAACATGCCAAAAACGTCGTAATGGTAATTGGTACTCCAGTTGATGAGCACTTAAACCCCAAAGTCAATGAAATAATTCGGGCTATCAAAGATATTCAGAACTATCTTTCTGATGATCAGTTATTGATTTTGAGGAGTACACTCTACCCTGGGATAACCAGCAAAGTATCTGAATATCTTCAAGCTCAGGGTAAAAAAACCTTAGTCGCTTTTTGCCCAGAACGGATTGCCGAAGGGCATGCTCTGGAAGAGCTCTATACTTTACCCCAGATGGTAGCTGGTTGTTCAGAAGCAGCTACTAAGGCCGCTAGCAAACTTTTTAGTGCTCTAACTAAAAAGATAATAGTAACCACACCAATTGAGGCCGAACTAGGTAAATTGTTTACTAATACCTGGCGCTATATAAATTTTGCTATATCCAACCAGTTTTACATGATAGCCAACACTCAAGGCATTGATTTCTATAATATATATTCAGCCATGACCGAAGATTACCCCCGACTAAAAGCATTTGTCAAGGCCGGACTGGCTGCTGGACCTTGTCTGTTTAAAGATACCATGCAGCTGTCGTCTTTTAGTGGCAATGATTTCTTCTTGGGCCATTCAGCGATGTTGGTTAATGAAGGTTTACCAGATTTTATAGTAGGGGCAATGAAAAAGAAATATGACCTAATGCACCGCCGGGTTGGTATATTAGGCATGGCCTTTAAAGCTAATAATGATGACCCTCGGGAAAGCTTGTCCTATCGTCTTATGAAGAAACTTGAAATTGAAGCTGAAGAAGTATTTTGTCATGATCCATACATCGATGATCCAAGGTTTGCTAGTTTAAAAGAAATTCACCAAAAAGCCGACATAGTTGTAGTGGCTACACCACATAGTGTTTATAATAAAGAAAACTGGGAGGATAAGGACTTAGTAGATATGTGGAATTTTTATGGTAAGGGAGGTTTAGTTTGAAAATAGTATTTACAGGTGCGGCCGGGTTCATTGCCGGTTATGCGATTGAAGAATTATTAAATCATGGCCATAAAGTCACCGGCATAGACAACTTTTCTAAATATGGCAAATTAGAAAAAAGCTATTCTAAACATCCAAATTACACTTTTATCGAAGGCGATGCCCAGGATGTAGGCTTAATGAAAAAGGCACTTGCCGATGCTGATCTCCTAGTAGCAGCGGCAGCTTTAATTGGCGGTATTTCTTATTTCCATGAACTTGCCTATGATCTCATTTCCCAAAACGAGCGTATTACTGCTTCGGCATTTGATGCTGCTATTTGGGCCAATCAGAATAAAAAACTTAAAAAAATTGTGGTAATGTCTTCTTCAATGGTTTATGAATCTGCTACTGTTTATCCTACCCCGGAAGGGGCACAATTAACCTCACCGCCTCCGCTTTCGACCTATGGTTTTCAAAAATTAGCTACAGAATATTTTACTAAAGGTGCATCTGAGCAATACCAGCTACCTTTTACTATAGTACGACCATTTAATTGTGTTGGCATTGGTGAAAGGCGGGCACTAACCGATAAAGATGTGCGTTCTGGCAATATTAGGCTGGCAATGAGCCATGTTGTACCAGACCTTGTCCAAAAAATATTAAAAGGTCAGAACCCATTACATATTTTAGGTGACGGTAATCAGGTCAGGCATTACACATATGGTGCTGATTTAGCAGAAGGGATACGATTATGCATTGAAAGTCCAAAAGCCTTAAACAATGATTTTAATATTTCTACGTCCGAATCAACCACCGTTTTAGAACTGTCAAAGATGATTTGGCAAAAAATTAACAAAGACCCTTTCAAATATGTATCCGATAAACCATTTGCACATGACGTGCAGAAGCGGGTACCGGACGTGTCAAAAGCTAAAAAGATTCTAGGCTTTGAAGCAAAAACCTCTCTCGATACCATGCTTGATGAAGTAATTCCATGGATAGATGAACAAGTTAAAAATGGCAACATCTAAGGATCCACTACTCCATATTGTGACGCCCGTTTTCAATGAAGGCGACAATTTTCCAAAACTTTATAGTGAGATTAATCGCTACATTAAAACGCCTCACGAATTGATTGTAGTTTATGATTTTGACAAGGATAACACTATACCTGTTGCTAAGAAATTCGCCAAATCAGATAAGACACTAAAATTACATAAAAACAATCTGGGTAAGGGAGCCTTAAATGCCATTAAGGCTGGCTTTAACCATATTAAAAGTGGCCCTGTTCTCATTATTATGGCCGATTTATCTGACGATTTGCGAATTGTTGATAAGATGTATCAAGAGTATCTAAAAGGCGCTGAGGTTATCTGCGGTAGCCGCTACATGAAGGGAGGTAAACAAATTGGTGGGCCTTTGATTAAACGGACTTTATCTCGCTTAGCTGGTATATCTCTCTTTTGGATTCGCCGCGTACCGACCCATGACATTACTAACAACTTTCGGCTTTATGATAAGAGTTTTTTAGATACAATTACAATTGAAAGCACAGGTGGCTTTGAAGTAGCTATGGAGATCACTGTTAAGGCTTTCCGACATAATCGTAAAATCGTGGAAGTCCCTTGTACATGGAGAGATCGTACCGCCGGTGAAGCTAACTTTAATTTGTGGGGATGGCTGCCATCTTATCTACACTGGTATTTTTATTCCTTTGGCCGGCGTAGCAAAAGCTAATTTTCAAGCTGAATCTATAAATAAGTTGTATGTATCGACGAATTTTTGGTAAAAATAACGTTCTTGTATATAAAATAATTCCAGCACATTTGAAACATTACAGCAATAACTTTAGCCAGGGCATAATTTATAGAATGGCTGGCCAATGAGACAAAAATGACTGTAAAAAGATAGTTAAAAGCTAAAAGTACACTATAGGTTGATAAATGCTTGCTAAGACTTGAATTTTCCGAAGCACTAAATGTCCACCAGCGATTTAAAGAGAAATTGTAAACAACTGAAATCCAATAAGAAATAGTTGTAGCAATTGATAACCCAAGCCTAGCTTTACTATGTAGAAAAATAAGCAAACCAAGGTCAATTATGAAAGTAGAACCGCCCACAAATAAGTAACGTACAAAATGATGTTTGTAAAAATACCTGATCAATTCATTAGTTTTTTGCATGTGTTTAAAACTGTACATTATTAATTGTATTGCTCCAAGAATTCATTAAACAGCTTTACGGCCGTTGCGTAGAATACGGCAACAGTATCGGGATTAATATTAACCCTATAGGTAAGCATCCGACAGTAATGCACAGCCTCATGGAATAAAATTGATCGGTAGTCACCTGATACTAAGTCTTTTTTGAGTTTAGTATCAATTAAGTTGAATATTTCGGCATATTTTTGCGATCTAGAGTCTTCAAATGCTACTTTATTATTAGTTATGTTACATTGTTCCAATTGTATCAAAAACTCATAACCGGTATGCAGCGATTGATACAATTTAGCAAAATCTACTACCGCAGAGGATACCTGATTCTCATTATTAGGATCGAGTATCAAAAAGTCACCATCTGCGGATGCAATAATATTATCGACAGTTAAATCACCGTGTATAGGACTATCTGCATATGTTCCAAGAGCCTGTGTAGCCGCTTTGTTATGCCTTATCTTTTCAATAACTTGTAGGATATTATCATATGACACTCCGTTCACTTTCAGCTTTTTATAGGTAAGCAATTTAGCAATTGTGCCATTTAATACCACCGTGTCATTTATTTTTCCAATTACTTTTTGATCAATGTAAGCGTTTAAATTATTAGGTCCGTTTTTAACTGCTATTTTTTTATATATATTCTTGTCCATGAAATTAAGCACCCGATTTAAGACCGTAAAGCTTTCTTGAGCCGAATGTGAGTGTATGTAGTCAAAAAAAGGAAAATAATCTTCATGATAAATTAAGTCAAAGTAATAATATTGATCGGTTTTTTCCTGCCTAATGACTTTTGGCAGATGCTGGAGCTTCTGCCTGTCGGTTAACCATTTAGCTTGGTCTCTTAACTTGTCTGCATATTGGGGAAGTGTAAATTTTTTAACCACCAGCTCCTGATTATGCCAAACCAAAACAGTGTGAGCATTTGATCCACCTTTAAATGACTTTATAAGCTTAAACTTGCCATCCAGTTCAGCTTGCGTAAGTAAATGATTTATCTCCTCACCGGTCAGATAAGCATCCAAAAAATGACTTAATTCTTCACTAATATCTTTTTCCCGGTGTAGTTTATTAATTAATGCCTGCTGGTGGGGTATATCTTGCTTTTTATCAAAACGCTTTCTTATAAGCACGAATAATCCCACACATGAAATTGGTATGGTAATTATTACCCACAAGAATATTGAAAAACCACTGGCTGAATGTAAACCTATTTTTCCTAACAGACCTGACACTACTAAGTGAAATGCTCCAACATAACCTGGTCCAGCAGGTGTACTTACGCCAGCATAGGTGGCCTGGGTAATAAACCACATTTTATGTGGATTGATGATGCCAAAAAAGGCTATCGCAGCAGTTACGGTAGAACTGAAATAAATAGCCCACATAAATATCGAAGCGGCGTAATACTTTCTAAGCGACAACTTGTTATTCAGCATCAATCTAGTCCCGTAGATCCCAGACCAAGCCATAAACCGAAGCCGACTTGTTATTTTTGTATTAAAAATACTCGTAAATGTATGAATAGCGTGCAACATCAAACGATTTTCAGACCGGATCAGATGAATAATAAAAGCTAACATAAATGATAATGCCAACAATCCTAAACCTAACTTTGTCATTACCATAAAACCACCATTCGATATATTTCTGACAGTCAAACCAGCTGCTATAAAGGAAATACCCAATATAATTCCGTCAACTAACCGCTCAAAAATAATCGACATAAATACTGTGGTTTTACTGATAGAAAGAGCGTCACCAACATAAAAGGCTCGAATAAATTCACCTAGTCGAATAGGCAGTAAGCTGTTAAACAAGTCTCCCACAGCAAGTCCTTGAAACAATGTAAATGCCTTACTGGGTCTAATATGATCCAGCAGATATTTAGATTTGTAGGCCCGTAAAAAATGAGCCAGTAATTGCAAGACTATTGAGAAAGCTATTAATAACACGAATCCAAAATTAAGCCGATCACCTAATGAAGGATGCTCCCGAAGAAAATTCAGAAAATAAACACTACTTACTGAAAGGCTTATGAAAAATATCGTAATGAAAAACAGCTTTAACTTCATAAAGAGACCTTTAGCACATGGATACCGGCTAGTCGGGCTGCTTCAATACCCACTAAACTATCCTCAAAAACTAAACAAGCATCAGCTGTGAGGTCAAGTTTTTGAAGAGTAATGAGATAACATTCAGGGTCAGGCTTTCCATTAATGACATCTTCTCCGGTGACAATGATATTAAAAAGCGATTGCCTGACATGAAAATAGCGCAGTAAGTTTGTTACATTTTGTTTGCTTGCTGTTGTTACTAAAGCTGTTTTAAATTTTCCTTGAACACTTACCAGCAGATCAAACAAACCATCATTTTTGCGTACCAGATTAAGGTTTTCTTTGTAAAATCCAGACTTAAGCAATTTAACTCTTTTATGTTTTTTCAAATCAGCTTTAGGTGCCAATTGACGAATCATTTCAGAATAACGTAAACCGAATAACTTACGATAAGCTACCTCATCAAATTTTAATCCTGATGCTAAAAAGGCTTGTTTATAAGCTCTGACATTTGCTTCGGTCGAGTCAAAAAGCGTACCGTCTAAATCAAAAATTAAACACTTAATCATCTGGTTAATTATAATAAAGAGAAAATACGATATCTCGATTAGTAATATGATTGTTATTAATAGTGTCACCCTGTAAATAAATATCAGGTTTACTGAGTTGCAAAGCCAGTGGATCTGGATTACTACCTTCAGGTTTTATCGAAAAGCAATATTTAACATTTGCCGAATGGGCAATGGAGGCTATCCTTACAGTATAAAAAGCGTTATCGTTTAGATTGTTAATTGGAATAGAAGTTTCTGCTAGCTTAACGCTGCAATTCGCCCGATAAAGAATCAGATTATATGGAGTATGAATAGTATGGGTAAAGGTAGAAAAGTAAACTGAAATACCTGAAAGATTATTTATTGGCGAAATGAATGTTTGAAAAATATTAACTTCACTGATTTGGATGTAATGATTATTATCTGGTAACAGACCAAAACCAACAACATTGGGGCGGTAATTAACAACCGAGTTTGTACAAAGCTTTTTTCGACTGACGCCGTCATAATGAATGTTTGTGGTCGGGTAAATAGTGAGGTTAAAAAATGATTGTTTTGAATTACAGTCTTTTTGTCCAACTGCATAAATTGTTCCGACATTTTGATTCATGGAATCATTACTACCATAGCTACTAGCTTTAGGAGCAAGACCAAAAATAATAAACCCAAAGATTGAGCCATAAATTAAAATACGCAACGAAACTAATTTTAGCTTATTGACTATTTCAACGACAACTAAACTAACGACAAAACCAAATATCCAATTCTGAGGGTAGAAGAATTGATCTGGTCCGCCGTCTTTGTAACCGCTAAATAGCGAACTGACACCCGTTCGTTTAACTACAAAAAGAAGGCTGGCTAAAAAGACACTTATTATTCCAAAAATAAAGATTTTGCGATATCTGCCAGCATAAAACCAGCCAAATCCTATCAAAGCTGCCATAAGTATAATCACAACTACGTTGTTTAATGACTTATTTATAGGTGATAAGAAGCCAAACAAATACGATCTCGATAAAAATATTTCAATCGTACGATTTTGGATATAACCACTATCCAAGTATCCCTTAAGTACTGGTACACCATGAGCTTTTACTATATAAAGTTGTGGTAGTAATATTACTCCAAGCACCAAAAGGCTCTGAAAACTTCTGTCACTAAACAGTCTTTTATAAAATTCTTTGCCTTTTAACTTTGGAATATAACGCAGCAGACTAAATAAAATCATTGGATAAACAGTTATATTGGTATTGGCGCATATAAGTAAGCCAAAATCTACCAAGTAAACCATTTTTGAGCCCTCCGGCATTAAATGCCTATAAACAAGTAACAAAAAAGCTAAATATATAAATGCAAATTTAAGATTTCCAATGGTACCAATAATGGCATAGTCATAATTGGGCATAGCCACGAACAAACCAAGTAATACAATTAGGCTAATCGCCATTAGTCTAAAGTAGTTTTTAAACAGCAAAATTGGTAAAGTTGTAATAAATCCAAGAAACATATAAGACACTATGGCAAAAGACCTAGCTAGATTAGCAAACTCATTATGGAAAAATATGAAATTGATTACCATGCCAATTTTTTCTAAGATGTACAGTCCCCATATATAGTAGCCATTAAAGGTTGTACCGATAGCTTTTAAAAAGCCGTTATTTATAATATTTCTAGCAAATACTTGACCATCTTCAGCATAAAAGTTGGGATGCTGGTAGTTGTTAGGAAAACGACGGTAAAACAAATAACTAGCTAACGCTAAAATTAACAAATAACGTAGCCAAAACCAGATATTTATCTTGTAATAGTCTCGAAAATTAAGAGCTTGTTTGTTTTTTATGGTAAATGGCAAGCTCTTCAGGCGTGCCAAACGATATATACTCGTCAACCGAGGCTGACTGGATTTTATTTCCTTCATTTATAAGAATATTGTACAGGAAAGACAAGTAGTATTCCGGCATTTTGTCAGTCAGAGGCATAGCCATTAACTTTGATGCAGCTTGATTAAATAATTGGGCTGTAGCAAAAAAGTAAGCACCAGTAATTGCGCTATTTGAAATTACTTGTTTTTCAGCTGTCTTAATTACTAAATGATCCAGACCAATTTTAGCGTAACTGTAACGCGGATCGGTAGACTTAAATGTTAATAAGCCTCCGCTAATATCACTTTTTCTGCACAATGAATTTTGAACCATAAGACTATATACTTTACTACTAAACCAAAGATCACAGTCCATAACTATTAAGCCATCATTCGGCTTTGTGATTTCTTTGGCTCGATAAGCATCAATCACAGGGCCTATCGGTTTTTCATCACTAATTATTATATTTACCTGCGGCAGATTAGATTTTAGCAATTGAGCTAGACTGTACTTTATATCATGCTCTTTCCGGATTATGACAGTATAAAGTTTCTTCGCCTTTATATTATTGAGGCTGGTTAGGGCTTTTAAATACATTGGCTGACCATCAACTTCAATAAGCGGCTTTGGGATTTTAAATCCGGCTTTGGTATATCTGGAACCAAACCCAGCCATCGGCATAACTATATGCAGTGGTCTCATTGCTCAATCTTCATTTTGCTTTATGACTGGACGGTACGGACGACTTGTATATTCTAAAGGGCTATGTTTATTCAATGAAAGCATATTAAATCGCCAGGCAATAAGTTGCGTAATTGCTCGTTTGGCTACATCAAAATTTCTTGCGTTAGTGACTTGATCCTCTTCTTCCCAGGTAATTGGAATGAATTTTAAGGCAGTTTTTTTCCTATAATAGTCCAATAAAAGGTCGATATTAAAGGTCATTCGATCATCAAAACCCAGATAGCGGTGGTCTTTTAAGTCTTTTAGACGGAAAAGATTTAGGCCCGAACCTATATCTAGACTTTTTCTAAAAGCAACCAGCGAATAGATAACATTAATCAAACGATTACCCCAAATACGCTTCCAATCATAACCTTTTAAAACTGAACCGTTCATAAATCGGCAGCCTAAAATTGCTCCAAGTTCAGGGTTTTTTTCCGATTCGTCCAAAAGATTTTGTAATTCTGAAGTTCTGGCCTGGTTATCTCCATGTAATATAGCCACAAAATCCATTTCCTGCCTCTCACCATATAAAAAGGCCATTTTATGAGATCCGCCTAAGCCAAGATTACGATCATTTTTAACAACCCTAACCTTCTTATTATTAAAATGTTTTTGGACATAATCGTAAGCAACTTTTGCAGTTTTGTCTTTGCTCTGATCATCAATAACAATAACTTGGCTAACACGTTCTAGCAATGATTTATCAAATCCTTGAAGAACACGTGTAATCTGCTTCTCGCAGTTATAAGCTGGAATGAATACTAAAATTTTACTTTTAACCATTAACTATACCTTGCTGGCAACCACAACCATATCTTCGCTACCTAAGAAGTACCAGGGCCGCAGAATTACAGTCGAGATTTTAACAAGAAACTTTCTTAGTCCTGAAAGTTGCTTAGTGTCATTACTTGCACCAAGCAGATTGGCAATTGTAGACAAAAAAAATAAAGAGTCTGCACCATAGTATTTTGTTTGACTTATTTTAAAACCGCTTTCTTTTAAGAGTTCATGCATGGATTGTTCGTTAAAATGATTAACGTGAACAGGGACTTGCCAATAGCCCCAAAAGCGCCCAAACAATTTCCTTGTCAATGCTCTGGAATTCGGTGTAATCAGCAGTATCTTTCCATGTTTAGGCAGACGTTTGTTAAGTTCTTGCAGCTGCTTTTTGGGATAGACGATATGCTCAATTACATGGCTCATAATGACGACATCATGCTTGCTATTGGCTTTTTTAAGGTGATCTTCAACTGAGCTTTGTTCTACATTTAGCCTATGATCTTGACAATATTTTACAGCCTCAGGATCTAGTTCTACACCAGAAACCTTTAGTCCCTTTTTTTGTAGTTCGGTTAGTAGCAATCCATGCATACAACCTACTTCAAGCACCGAAGACACACCTCTAAGCTTCGAGATAAAATTTGCATACTTTTTGGCTCTCATACGTTTTTCACTTTCAATCAATGCGTGTGCATCGTATGAATAGCGATTGATATATATATCATCAAGTTCAGCTTGAGTGAAAGTAGGATTTGTGAAGAAATGACCACAATTACTACAATGCATTACATCATACGCTTTAGCACTGTATACCGATTTCACGTTGTATCGATACACTGATGCGGTCTTTTTAGAGCAGATTGAACACTTTATCATGGTTAAGTAATTAACTGACTTAAGTATCTACCATAACCACTTTTACGGAGTGGCTCAGCTAACTTTTCTAGTTGTTGAGAATTAATAAACCCCTGCCGAAAAGCAACTTCCTCAATGCAGCCAATTTTAAGTCCTTGTCGCTCCTCAATAACTTGGACGAATTGTGATGCCTGATTCATCGATTCAAATGTGCCGGTATCTAACCAAGCCGTACCTCGGTCAAGTAAGCACACTTTAAGCTTACCTTTTTGTAAATAAGCGGTTAAAACTGAGGTTATTTCCATTTCACCACGCTCACTTGGTTGAACATTCTTAGCAATTTGGACAACTTCACTATCGCAAAAGTATAATCCAGCACTAGCATAATGAGATTTTGGATTCTCAGGTTTTTCTACAATCGATATTACTTTCATATCATTGTCGAATTCATAAACACCATAACGCTGGGGAGATTTGACTTGTGCCGCAAAACCAACAGCACCATCAACTTCAGAGTATTCATTTAGTTTGTTTTCTATTTGCGATCCGTAAAAAATATTATCACCTAAAATCATGGCTACTTTATCTTGACCAATAAAATCAGCTCCGATTATATAAGCATCAGCCAAACCTCTGGGCTGTTCTTGTACTTTGTAACTAAAGTTACAACCAATTTGCGAGCCGTCCCCAAGTAGTTGCTGAAATCGAGGCATATCTTGAGGGGTAGAGATAATTAATATCTCCCGAATTCCAGCACTCATAAGTGTACTCAAGGGATAGTAAATCATTGGTTTATCATAAATTGGCACCAATTGTTTGGAAACAGCCATAGTAATCGGATAAAGTCGTGTCCCAGAACCTCCGGCAAGAATTATGCCTTTCATGTTTTTAGCTCCTTTTTTATATAAGCTACCAAGTTATCACGCCAATCGTTAAGCGCTAAACCAGTAGCTTTAATTTTAGTAAGATCCAGAGTGCTATTTAGCGGTCTGGCAGCCGCCTGTGGCTTGTCTTTATAATATTCATCTGAAGTGATATCAGTCACCCTATTGCTCAGGTTGGCTAACTTAAAGATTTCACGGGTAATCTCTGCCCAACTGACTGGATCACCATCGTTTGACAAATTATAAGTACCATACTCACTTTGACTAGATAATAAATGATTGATCGATTTAACTAGTTCGGAAGTAAAAGTTAACCTTCCAACTTGGTCAGCCACAACACTAGGATTTATACTTTTTTGACCAAGTTTCAACATAGTTCGGACAAAGTTCCCCCCCTCACCAATTACCCAAGAAGTTCTCAGTAAATAATGTTTTGGAGAGACGTTAATTAAAATATCACCAGCTGCCTTGGAAGCACCGTAAGAACTAAGCGGAGCAAATGTTTCATTTTCGTTGTGAGGACTTTTAGTTCCATCAAAAACGTAGTCAGTCGATATATGAACCAGAGTAATATTATTAGCTTCAGCTACCTTAAGAAGATAACTTACTGCTACTGCATTTACTAACCAAGCAGTCCGCCTACCATCTAATGTTTCGGCTCCATCTACATTTGTATAAGCGGCAGCATTAATAATCGTGTTAATGCCCGACCAATCAAAATCTTCAACTGATTTTTGGTCAGTAATATCTAGTTCCTCAATATCAGCACTTTTGGCATACGGATACTTTTGCTTGAGGGCTGTACCTAGTTGCCCATTAGCACCAATTATTAATATATCTGAGCCGTCCATTTAAATTTCCATAGGTTTAATCTCTTTTAGCAATGGATGCTGTTTATCTCTGTCAGACATAATTGATTGTTGCAGCTGAATTGGCCAATTTATTTGGATATCAGGATCTGCCAAATTTACAAACATGTATTCATGGTAGTTGTCAGCACGCCAGTGATCATTTGTACTATAGAAATATAAAGTATCATCTTCCAGAGTTTGAAATGAGTTAGCTACACCGCGCGGTAGAAAAACCGACCGGGAATTATCTATTTCTGTAGTCACAACCTTACCAAAAGTTGGGCCATTTCTAAGATCAACATAAGCCGCAAAAACTTTACCTCTAATAACTGAAATATATTTCTCCCACGGTTCGGCATGAAAGCCACGAATTACTCCACGTTCTTCATTGAATGAAACATTATTTTGAACAACTTGAAAACTTTCAGGTATTCCAGCTGCAACTAGTTTAGCTTTTTGATATTTTTCCTGAAAATAGCCGCGTTCATCCGAAGGGAAAGTAATATCAAAGATAATTAGACCCGGTATCTCCGAAAGCCGAGCTTTAAACTCAGTTGTTTGATCTGCCATTATCTACTCAGTTCCTGGTATTTAAGCTCGGTGACAGCCTTTTGCGGTTTCCACCAGGCTTCATTTTCTTTATACCACTTAATGGTAGCTTCAAGGCCAGCTTTAAAATCAGAATATTTGGGCTGCCACCCCAACTCAGTCTTAATTTTAGTGGCGTCAATGGCATACCTCAAGTCGTTACCTGGTCGATCTTTAACAAATTCAAAATCATTTGGTTCCTTACCCATAAGACTCAAGATTGATTGAATTAATTCTTTATTAGCCATTTCACCATTTGCGCCGATTAAATAAGTCTCACCAGTCTTACCCTTTTCTAAAATTGTCAGTATGGCCGACGAATGATCTTCAGCGTGAATCCAATCTCTGACGTTTTTACCTTCTCCATATAGCTTAGGTTTTTCACTAAGTAAAATGTTTGTTATGTTGCGTGGGATAAGTTTCTCAATATGTTGGTATGGACCATAGTTATTGGAACAATTAGACAGGGTAGCGTTAATACCGAAAGAGTGGATCCAAGCTCTAACCAGATGATCTGAACCGGCCTTGGTTGCCGAATAAGGACTTTTCGGATCATATTTGGAAGTCTCACTGAATTTATCTGTACTACCGAACCCCAGATCACCATATACTTCATCAGTTGAAATATGGTGCAGACGCTTTTTGTGTTTACGCACGGCTTCTAAAACACGATACGTACCAACGACATTGGTTTCTACAAATGGCCATGGACTATGCAAGGAATTATCGACGTGACTTTCCGCTGCAAAGTGAACCACGGCATGTGCTTCACTTATTAATTTATCAACAACTAGTTCATCAACTATGTTGCCTTTAACAAATGTCAGACGTGAACTGTCTAAACCATCTAAGTTATGTTCATTTCCGGCATAGGTTAAGGCATCGAGAACTGTGATAATCCAATCTGGTCGTTCAGATAAGACGTAGTGGACAAAATTGCTGCCAATAAAGCCTGCACCGCCAGTAACTAGAAGTTTCATACTAGTTTAGTATATCAATAATAGTTCATCAGATAGAAAGCCAATGTTGAATAACTGAGATTATTACAACCTGGCATGTATAATTAACTTAATCTATGAAAAAGCTTAAGCTAAAAGGCTTTACAACTTTTGAAGTTCTGATGGTCCTTCTAATATTTGCTTTGATCGGAACAATTGGATTATATGTGTGGTATCGGCATGATCAGTCTAGTCAAGTAACTCCTCCTAAGAAATTGCCTAATATTACTGTTCAAAAATGCGCTACCGAGCCTGAATTAACACTTGACTGTAATCAGATAATCCACCCACCGTCAGGTTGGCTAAGTTATCAATCAACACATAGTACCATTGGATTTATTTACCCGGAGAATTGGACTGTGAAAATGTCAGACGTAAATAATGAGCCAGGTATAAATGGCCCAAAACCAAACTATTTTCTTGAAGATGTGAATTTTACAGGTCAAAATGGATTTGCGCTAAACTTTGTTCTAGAAAAGACTCATAATCCACCAGTTCAGAATTGGTTATGTGCAACTTATACGGTCAAATCAACGGACGTGCCACTTAATACTCAATATCAATTGGTATTTAATGGGATTGGCGGACTTTCCTTAGAGAGCACTAATTCCGATAATCTGAAACCCGATGACTATGGTTGCGGTGCGGTTATTAATGCTATTGGGGATAACTTGTTATTTAAATTTACTGGAAGTTATAACGATATAAATACAAAATCGGGTGTGACACAACAGAACTTTTTAAACCAACCGGAAGTCCAAACAGCTAAAACTATCTTTGCTAGTTTGCTTCAATAAATACAAAGGTCTCTTATTCATTTAATACAAGTAAAGCGATCGGTCTTTAATTAGTATGTCAAAATATAATATGTAATATGGCGAGTAACAGTTTTTATAAGGACCTGGCCAATAAAGTCTATAAGCTTTTGTCGAGCAATATCTTTTTTAATTGCGTATTAGTTTTGTCTATACTCCAAGGTTTATGGTATGCGCTGAGTTTTAAACTGTCTATCTTTGATGAAAATATTCATATTGGATTTATAAATTATTATGCTCACCATTTAAGCCCTTTTATTTCCCACCAACCGGTCTCGCTTGATAGTTTGGGTGAAGTTACCAGAAATCCGTCATACCTCTATTACTATTTAATGAGTTGGCCGCTTAGGTTAATAGATTTATTTTCTCATTCTAATACTTTTAAAATAATTTGGCTGAGATTAATTAATGTAGCTATTTTTACTTTCGGCTTGGTGCTTTATAGAAAAGTTTTTATGAAAATTGGTGCTCCAAAAGCCCTAGCTAACTTGGTACTTTTATTTGTCATACTTACTCCAGCAATTGCTATTTTGCCTGGTGCCGTCAACTACGATAATGCGGTCTTTACTCTATCAGCTTTAACATTGCTTTACGCCTTGATAATAATTAAAGATCGCAAGATAGCTGTTTCACAAATTGTTATATTTTTATCGGTTGGCCTACTAGCCTGTGAAATTAAGTTTGAATTCTTGGCATTTTTTGCTCCAGTTGCTATTTACTTGTTTTATTGTTTGTGGACTAAACATAAATCCCAGACATTTAAGAATATAAAGACTTCATACCAAAGTCTAACTTTAGTTAAACAACTTTCTTTAGTAGCACTTTTATTAATTTCACTAACTTTATTTATAGAAAGGCCAGTTTGGAATATTGTTAAGTACCATAGTGTTAACCCGTCTTGTACCAGATTTATTAGTCAAACAAGGTGCCAAAAGAATTATACCGAAAACCGCAATATTATTGCCAAAGCTCAAAAACCAGCTAATTTCTCGCCGCAAAATCCATACAATTATTTACTTGAACAATGGATACCTGGAATGATTACCACTCAGACAATTATTCCGCCAGCTCAAATGTCTTCACCGCTACTTAGAATACTGTATTACACAACCGCTTTAGGAGGACTATTAATAATTGTTTTCTATTTAAGGGAATTTTTAAGAACACTCGAGAATAAGTTTTTGCTGTTAGTTATGACTTTATATGTTCTAGTTTTGGCAACTTATAACTATAGTGCTTATATAACTTATGGCCAGCCACTCGCCATTACCGGCCGTTATTTACTACCAGTTCTGCCAATTTTCATATTCTTTGTAGGTCTGAGTATTGTTAAATCGATGTCAAAACACAAGAATTATTTAGTTTTTTCATCTATAGTTTTAATTTTATTGTTTACGCAGGGCGGCGGGATCTTAACCTATCTAATTGGTGATAGCCAAGCCTTATATTGGTCAAATGGTGGGCTTACCAAGCTCAACGTTTATACCAAAGATCATCTTAAACAACTGGTCAAGCTTAGTAACGTACACTAATATAAAGTATATTCATGCCCACTAACCAGAAGATAAATGTTTTATTTATGACCAGGCGCTTTCCTCCATCGGTAGGTGGTATGGAAAAGTTTGCTTATGATCTATATAGTTCATTGTCTAAAAAAACAAATGTTCATCTGATTAAGTGGAGTGGCCGCAGCAGGTATATTCCAGTTATATTATTTCCAGTATTTTTTATTCGGGCCAGTTGGATACTACTAACTAAGCCGGTTGAAATTATCCATATGCAAGACGGTGTTTTTTCGATCCTTGGCATGTTTCTTAAAATATTATTTCGTAAACCATTGGTTGTGGTTATTCACGGACTCGATGTAACTTATAAAAATAAGCTATATCAATATTTAAATACTAAAGCACTGAACCGAGCTGATCACATCTTCAGTATTAGCAATACAGCTGTTAATGAAGTTGTTAATAAAGAAATACCAAAAGCAAATATTTCATTCGTTCCGCTAGGTATCACCGATGATTTAAATAAGTCAGATAAACAACTATCTCGAAGCAGTGTCATAAATGAATTAGGTCTTAATAAAGATGCCAAAATAATATTATCTGTCGGACGCCTAGTAAAAAGAAAGGGAATCGATTGGTTTATCCAAAACGTATTGATTGAAATTGTAAAAGTAGATAAATCCATCGTATTTTTAATATCCGGCGAGGGTCCAGAGCGTGAATCTATACAAAGAACTATTGATCGTATTAAGCTACATAGTAATATTTACATGCTAGGTCAAACCAGTGATCATTTTTTAGCTGAGCTATATAATGGCAGTGATCTATTTGTAATGCCCAATATTACTATTCCAGGTGACATGGAAGGTTTTGGCCGTGTTTTACTTGAAGCCAGCTTGTGCGAATTACCAATTGTGGCTTCATCAATTGAAGGTATAACCGATGCCATTACTTATGGTAAAAATGGTATATTGGTTCAACCGGGCCACCCAGAAGTTTTTAGAGATCAAATCGTTAGCTTCTTAAATAATAAAAATAATGCAATTAGCTTTGGTAAAAGGTCAAGGCAATTTACGCTTCAAGATTTTAATTGGGATAAAATAAGCGATCTATATTTAACTGAGTACCAAAAGTTGTTAGGTTGATTGAACCGGTTTTTTAAAACGGTCTTTAGCATGAAAGGCTAGTACAACTAGGAACAATAAACCTAAAAATAAGGCGTAGACAGCACGATCAACTAAGTTAGCCGCAAAGATAACTGGTGTTGAGATATGATGTAGCCGCTTTGATAACACTAAGAAGGACTCCCTAAAGCCGATTGCATCAGGTGTCAATGATACAAAGACGGCAAAGTTTGCCGCTCCTGAATAGACTACCGCCTGGCGAAAACTGGCGTGGGATCGGACTGCGATTAGCTCGATAAAATAATAGCCAGTTATAAAGCAAACCTGAGCAAATGTTGCCAGAAACAATCCTAGGAATACTTTTAGATTAAGTCGAAGACGCGTTACCTCATCTTTTTTAGCGCTACGACGAATAAATAACTGGATTACTCCTATACATCCTAGCACTACCACAAAAAAAGCTAACAAAGCTTGCCACCATGGACGACTACCTCCCACTAGAAATAGAACGCAAATTATTGCGAACATAGTGTAGTAGATAAGTGTTGCCAAGATATAGTCACGCATCCTAACTTTATATTTTGTTCTCAGATAGACCACTCTTACACCAGGTCCACTTTGAAGCGGACCAAAAAAGTTTGCTATTGATGAATAAGCTGTCAGTAAGAATTGTTCTTTAAAGGGTATCTTTTTACCGCAAAGTTCTAAGGTAAAACTGTAAACAAAGACAAGAGCCAAAATCGCTCCAATATTCAGACCCATAATTGCAAATACTTGCCAAAGCTTAACGTGGCGCAATCTCGTAACATACTCAGGGTGCTGAGCGAAGAAACGGATAAAAATAACGATTGTTACAATCAGAATAAGAGCTACAACAATAGATCGCAGTTTTGAATTACTAAGCAGTTGTTTTAATTGATTCATAAGTTTTCCTGAGTTGACCAGAAATGGCTACCTTTTATTTATCAAAACGCATTTGCTTAGTGTGCTCAAGTTCATCTTCAATCAAAATCCGATTTATTCTAATTAAATCAGCTACCACACCAAGCGTAACTGACATAAGCGCTCCAACTAAAAAGACCAATCCAAAAATTAAAGACTGCAGATGACCGCGACTAGTACCGTCAACTACATAAAATAAATACCTGGCAAACGGAATTATACCTGCAAAAAACATTGCTAGACTAAGTGAGCCAAAGAGTGCATATGGTCGATACATAATGAAGGCTCTGGTAATTGTGCTGGCTGATCTGGTAACGTGCTGCCAAGTTGATTCAAATAAACGTGACTCACGCGTTTTAGGATTAGTAGTAATGGGGATGGATGTAATTGGAATCCGTTTATGACCAGCCTGGATTATAGTTTCGGTACAGTAGCTAAATGTAGTTACAATATTGATTCTCAAAAGTGAACCTCGCGAGTATGCTCTAAAACCGCTAGCTGCATCGGGAATTGTCGTACCAGCTGCTTTGTTAACTACCCAACTACCAAGTCTTTGTAAGAATTTTTTGAGAGGTGAGAAATGGGCTATTTGAGAAGTTTGCCTATTGCCGATCACAATATCAGCTTCGCCGCTTATTATCGGCTGAACCAATTCAGCAATACTGGCTTGGGGATATTGATTATCACCATCGGTATTTACTAAAATATCGGCGCCAAGTTCCAAAGCTTTATTGACTCCGTCATTGAATGACCTAGCCAGACCCATGGTGCCAACATGGTGGACAAAGTGCTTAACGCCATGAGCTTTAGCGACTTCAACTGTTTTATCGGTTGATCCATCGTCAATAACCAGAGTAATAATTTCATCGATGTCATCAATTTTATCTGGGATAGTATCCAATACTAGCGGCAGAGTTGCTTCTTCGTTAAGACAAGGTATTTGAACAATTAATTTCATATCATAAGTCCATTCAGTTACTCAATAACTATAACTACCTATATTACACTAGTTCTATCTGTTATATTTAGTTTATGAAAAAAGTGATAGTATTTGATCTTGATGAAACTCTGACTGAGACACGTAGTCTGATTAGTGATGAAATGACAATCTTATTAGAAGAGTTGTTAAAGAAATATCAGATATGTGTTATTTCTGGTGGTAGTTTTGAACAATTCCAAAAGCAGTTCATTACTATTCTGAAGATTGATAATAACCAACTTCAGTCACTCCATCTTATGCCGACTTGCGGTACGCGCTATTATCGCTATAAACCAACAATGAAGGATTGGGAACAAGTATACGCAGAAAACTTTAAACCAACTGAAAAACACACAATCGTAAAGGCCTTAAATGAAGGGATTGATGAAGTCGGATATCGTATCCAAAATCCTAAGGGTCCACTTATTGAAGATCGCGGCAGTCAAATAACTTACTCGGCGCTAGGTCAAGACGCATTGCCAACTCAAAAGAAAGTATGGGATCCGACCGGAGAAAAAAAGCGTAAAATTCGGGATGCCGTAGCACTTAAAATTCCTGAATATGAAGTCCGAGCCGGTGGCACAACTTCGATTGATGTAACTAAACAAGGTATCGATAAAGCTTACGGTATGAAAAAACTTATGGAAATATTAAACGTAACAAAAGAGGAAATTTTATTTATTGGTGATCGTCTATGGGAGGGTGGCAACGACTATCCGGTTAAGCTAATGGGCATAGATGCTATTCCGGTAGGTGGTTTTGAACATACGCCTTGGGTAGTACGCGGCATATTAGCTGTGTCGGAGTAACTACAGCAACTTTGACACATCAAAATTATAAGCCTGCTTATCCATAATCAGATCAATTAAATGATCTCTATCTGGAGTTAGGTGTAAATGAAAATGGGATGGCTTTTTAGCATGCACAAGATCAATTTTAGAAGCATCTCGTATTCGCCAGAAAAATAAATATTGATATATCGGTGTACCATCGTCATAAGTAAAATTTGCGTTTAAAAATTTATTGCGCGCATACCTAAATAAAGAAATCATTTCAGCAAATTCCAAATTAGGGATTTCATCAATATCTGTATAGTGTTTGCGAGGAATAATAATGGTGTGGTATTTCCAATATGGAGCTAAGGCTACAATCCAAGTCCAATTTTTACCTTCTTTTAAGACGATTTGTTTATATTTTTGAGGATGACAAAATACACAAATGCCATCAGGTATTGATGATATCCATTTTTCGTATTCATTTCTTCCAATTGGTTGCATATATAACTTTAAACCGAGGCTTTATTTTACCATCATGAGCTTAAAGCTGACTCTTTTATGATTGCTTCAATACCCTTTTGGAAATGAGTTGTACTGAACTTCATAGCATGTTTTTGACAGGCCATATTGTCATATTTATTTGCTTGGAATTTCTCTAGGGTCTTTATGACAGATTCTACAGTTTGATCATCAAAAAATTCACCGGTTTTACCTGGCAAAACGTATTCCAATGCGCCTCCTCCATGGTAGGCAATTACTGGTGTGCCGGCAGCCATAGCCTCAACTGCCACAATTCCAAAATCCTCCATTCCAGGCATTATAAAAGCTTTAGCGCTTTGAAAGTATTTCGGAATTTCTTTATCTGATACATTAGTTAAGAAAGTTACACTGGGACCGGCCCGCTTAAGCAGTTTGGCGTGCTCCGGACCATTACCTATAACAGTAAGCTGCATATTAAGCTGACTACAGGCATCAACCGCTAAATCTTTGCGCAAATAGGGAGTTTGACGTCCAGCTGTAACAAATCCCTTACGTTGAAGTTTTTTATTTTCAACTAATTGTGTGAAACGCTTTATATCAACCGGTGGGTAGATAACTGAAGATTCACGCCCGTAATATTTTTTAATGTTATCTTTAGTGAATCTAGAATTAGCAATCATAATGTCTGGTCGTTGAGCAGCCCGATAATCCCATTGACGCATCGGCAATACTAATACTCGTAAGCCGAATCTGGCTAACCAATTAAACTTCCCAAAACCAGGGTTTTTAATATATTCTTCGTAACGAATCCAATAATAATGAGTTGGTGAATGACAGTAGTTAATATGTAAAGTCGTATTAGGCAGGTGTAAACCCTTAGCTTCAGCCCCACTGGCCGAAATTACTAAGTCATAGTCATTTAGCTTTAAACTAGAAAAAGATATTGCCCGAAGTACTGGTAAAAATTTTCTAAGGCTTTTTGGTAGTTTATTTAGCCAGCTTGTGCGCACATCAGCATTCTCAAAGCCACTAATCGACGTGGGGTCATACTGCGACGTAAAAATTGGTGCCTTAGGAAACATGCGGTGAAGTTCAAGCAGGACTCGTTCAGCACCACCAATACCGGTAAGCCAATCGCAAACTATTGCTATTTTAAGTTCTGACTGGTCTTTCATTAACTACCCTGAAAAATAACCCGAACGGTTTTTGCTAAGATAACTAGATCCATCCAAAAACTCCAGTTCTGCACATAATACATATCTAACTGACGTCGTTCTTCGAAGCTGATATCTTTACGACCTGAGACTTGTGCCAAACCAGTTAAACCGGACTTAACACTCAAAATGGCGTGCCGCTTAGCGTAAAGATTTAGCTCTTGAGGAATTAGCGCTCGTGGTCCAACCAAGCTGATGTCGCCGCTGATGACATTAAATAATTGCGGTAACTCATCTAAGCTAGTTTTGCGTAGAAAACCGCCAAACACACTAAACCGAGGATCTTTTTTCAACTGATCGCCGGCTTCACGGTACTTTGTAATTAATTCAGGCATACCCATTTTGTTAAAGCCTTCTTCTGGCGAAAGGCCATTATAAGCTTTTTTAAGTGTCCGGAATTTGTAGACTCTAAATTCCTGGTTAAACCGGGTTAAACGGGTTTGTCGGAAAAAAACCGAACCACCACCAAATACTTGAAGTAAAATAGCAATAATTAGCATAAACGGTGAAGCAATAACCAGCAGGACCATACCAACCGCTAGGTCGAATAGACGTTTTAAAACCCGGCCCCAACCTAATAAGGCAGTTTGATGTACGGCAATAACTGGTATAGAAGAGCGGAATAACTCTACAGCTATATTACCGACAAACAGTTCAGTGTTGCCAGGTATAAACCGGTAGGCAATATGGTTGGATTGGGCAAAAGTTAATACTTCATCGTTTTTATCTGGATCGGAATACAACTCCGTTTGAACAATATTATAAATATTGTTGGCGCCAATTTTTAGGCAAGCTTCTTTAAAGTCATGAAAAACTTTAACATGATCGTGCTGGCTAAGTCTGTGTGAATCACCTACAACGCCGACAATCTTATATCCAGTTTTTTGGCTATTATGAAGCGATTCAATTAGTTCACTAGCAACCTTTGTATTACCAACAATTAAGATCTTGGAAATGCCAATACCATATTCAAACAGCTTAGTTCTTATAAACCTGGCAATATTACGATCGACTAGTAAAAATATAAATGCCAAAATAAAACCATAAATTGGCACTAACCTAGCTGGCAAGATTGGTTTCGCCGATAAGAAATTCCAAAAGACTACAAATAACATGCCGACGAAGGATCCTATAAATAACCGGCCTAATTCATTAAAGCGTTTTTCGTAAATAGATGAGTTATAAAGACCAAGCAAACCAAATATTAGTAACCAAAAAGGTAGTAACACCAAAAAAATGCTCAGATATGTTCGGGCATGCACTGGATAGGCTACGGCCCTATGAGTCAAGGTAACCCTAAGGATATAGGCACCCAAAAAAGCCGCTACTAAAGCTAGTGAATCTCCAATAACTAGAAACAGGTTATAGACAAGTGACGCATTATTTTTCATAGCGCTATACTAGATTGTAGCATTATGAAACCTAACAGACTGGCACAAATTCTAAGTGGAGTTATATTGGCAATTTTCGTACTGCTGCCATTTCACGCTGTTTTTACGACGTGGTTAGGCTCCCAGTTCGGACATTTTGATTTATTTAAAATATGGAAAGAACTACTGCTAGTTCCTTTAAGCTTAGGCGCTCTGGGGCTGGCCCTAACCGATAAACAAATTAAAAAATGGTTAATCTCAAGTCGCTTAGTTTTAACAGTAGCTTTATACGCCAGCTTAAATTTGGGTTTAGGTTTTTGGGCCCATAGTCGTGGCCAGGTAAATAGCTCAGCTTTAGTTTACGGGCTTTTAATAAACCTACGCTTTTTACTTTTCTTTTTAGTTTGTTTGGTGGTGGCCTCAAAGGTTTCATGGCTTACAAATCACTGGCGATTGTATATTTTAGGTCCGGCCGTAATTGTAATTGGTTTTGGTCTTTTGCAGCAGTTTCTTCTACCCACGAACTGGTTGTCACACTTTGGCTATAGTTCACAAACAGTTCCTGCTTATCAAACTGTCGATCAAAGACCAGATTTTGTAAGACTGCAATCGACACTTCGAGGGGCTAATCCGCTAGGGGCTTATTTACTGCTCATTTTAGTGGCTGCTGGACTACTCTTAGCTAAAGCTAAAAAATATAGTTGGCAACTCGGGTGTTTAATAATAGCTGGGCTATTTGTCCTATTCTTCACCTATTCACGTAGCGCCGGACTTGGCTTAGTAGTTAGCTTAATATTTGTGGCTTATTGGACTGTCAAAAGTCCAAGAATTAAACGCTTTATGGCTTTGGCTTTGCTGGTTGCGACGCTTTTAATTGTTGGGGTAGTCCTAGCTATTCGTCATAATAACCAAGCTGAAAATACCTTGTTTCACACTAGTTCCTTATCCAAATCCCCACAAAGTTCCAACCAACAGCGGGCTAAAGCTCAGATTGATGGAGTTAAATCGGTGCTGCATGAACCTTTGGGACGAGGTCCTGGTACGGCTGGTCCAGCTTCGGTCCGCAACTCTCATTCAGCTCGAATAGCTGAGAATTATTTTATCCAAATCGGCCAAGAAGTTGGATTATTAGGACTTGGTTTGTTTATTGCCATCAACCTGATAATTGGCAGGCAGCTTTGGTATAAACGGTCTGAAACCTTGCCACTCGTTTTACTTGCTAGCTTACTGGGACTAGCATTAGTTAATCTTTTATCTCACGCCTGGGCCGATGATTCGCTCAGTTATATCTGGTGGGGGTTGGCTGGAATTGCCCTAGCTCCAGCTGCTATACTAAATACGAACACTGCCAAGCAAAATGAAAAAAAGCCGAAAGCCACAAAAAACTGAAATTGCCCGTTTCACCGAGTATATGATCGGTGGTGGTCTTTGGTTTTGGAGCGGTTATGTCATTATTGTCTTTCTCAACGGACGCTTGCCACTATTCTGGGTAAATTTTATAGGTAACGCTGTTGGTATAACGCTTAATTTTATTGTGGAACGTTATTGGGCGTTTAAAACTAGTCGTCCATCAACCTTAATAGTAGCTAGTAGACGCTATATTATTTACACCATTTTAAATGCCTTCTTATTAAATTACTTAATTTTGGCCGTACTTAAAAACCACTATAATATCCAACCCAAAATTGGCCAGTTTATTGCCGCGGCCTTCTTTACGGTATGGAATTACATATGGTACAAACTGTGGGTTTTCCGTGGTCAAGAACGCCATAAAAGGATTCGTCACCATGCCTAAGGAAATAGTCAGCCCGACTAAAAAACAACGAGAGTTACTAAACTTTATTGAAGAGTTTATTACTGCCAAAGGCTATAGCCCCAGTTACCGGGAAATTATGCAAGGGTTGGACTACACATCTGTAGCGACTGTGGCATTGCACGTAAACAGTTTAATAAAGCGTGGACACTTAAAAAAACGTGACCGCTCCGCTCGCTCACTCGAAGTAGTAAATAAAAAATCAGATGAACCGTTGGCTACAAATCAAGTTAAAGAATCGGAAGAAAAATGGTTGGTTGGTAAAGTAAATTATTTCTTCGATAACGCTGAAAAGCAAAGCCAAATCGCTCAAGACAAACTTGATGAACTTTATGTTCTTATAGGGGCCCTAAAGGTCTTAGGTTTAGAAGGGGCGGCTCAATCATTTATACCTAAGCTAACAGAACTTAAAAAACGCACTACCAAATAAATTAATACATACAAATAAGCGGGCTAGTGCTAACATGAAGTGATTAACAATACATGCTGGAAGTGGGTGTAACTCCCACGCTGTGCCGCAACGGTTAAAGCCCGATACAGCTAAAAATGACTCCCGAGCAGGAGCAAAAGATTTAGTATTTTTAGACCCTTGCTCGCTAGCAGTAAGGGTTTTAATTTTATGGAAATTCCGGCCGCGCAGCCCAATATAGAAATAGACACAAATCAATATCTACAAAATAGACAAGATACCATCACTTGGCTTGCTGAAGTACTGGACGGCAGTATGCGTTCTGAAATTTTATTGCATTTTGATGGTCGCGAGCTTTGGAGCGAAGACGGACGAGCTATGGGAGAAGTTTGTCAAACTGCTCTTACTGAAGCCGAACAAATGTATGAACAAAGCCCTCAGTCCGGGTTTGAACTTCGGCGCCGTAGTTTGGAATATGAGGAGTACCGGGATATGTTGGCAATAGCCGAAGGTAAACTGCCAAACACTATGATCGTAGTGTCCGATTTCCCTAGCGAGTTAGTAAACGATACTCAAGACCTTGGCGGTTACAACGTTCGTCGCAAACAAACAATGCTACGGGTTATATGGCGCGATGAAGTGGGCAGTATGCATATTGTGTCGCAAAGTTTAGATGGCAGTAACAGGCAGGCACTAGAAGAGCTATATAAACACACTGGTTACCTGGCAAATCCAGGAGAATTACTTGGTCAAAGACTATATAAGCAGTTAAGTCCCGAACTACAGCCCTTTTTAATCGATGAATTAAAAGGTATTTATGATCGATCCTTGAGTTCCCAATTTGGTGGCCAGTGGAACGCCGGACGGCGTGGTCAAAAACAAGATGATACTTATAACTTTGTTCGAGACCAGGAAGACCTAATTGACAACTTTGCCAGACAATTTCTTGCCAATCCGAATATATCCGCAAGTATGCTTTATAACTTGGCTGCAAATATAGAAGTCCGATTTAATAAGGCTAATGGTTTACCAATTGTCGCCAGAGAATCTTATAGCGGATGCGGTATTACAGTCACAGCTGAAGGCATTCAAACCAATAGCCTTGAGCAAGCCGGTTATGGTAACAAAACAGCGGCTGAGAACTACAAGTTTGATAAATATATGCACTGTGTAGTTTGTCAGGTACCACCTAAAAAAGACGAAGCTAAAAAAATGTGCGGTCCTTGTGGTATTTGTAAAGCTTGTGACAGTCATATGAAGAGTAAAATGACTAAAGCAGCATGAAGCGAATAGGCGTACTAAGTGGGGTGTTTGACCCAATACACAAGGGCCATATAGGCCTGGCCCTAGAAGCTATTAAGCAAGCTAAGTTGGACGAGGTCTATTTTTTAGTTGAAACCAAACCAAGACATAAAACTGGGGTTTCTCATGCCGTTCATAGGAATGCCATGATTAAAATTGCCATCGCGCCGTACCCAAAACTGCATTTACTAGAACTTCCAGATAGACAATTCACAGTTGCAAAAACCCTGCCGCGCCTAATCCATAAATTCCCCGGTAGTGAGCTAATCTATATTTCCGGCTCGGATATTCTCGGGCATATGTGGCAATGGCCGCTAATTGAGCGTATGTTAGGGCAAATGGAACTGGTTATCGCTGGGCGCTTTGACTATGGTACTTATGAAGTCAATAGTCAAATAGTTAAACTGCCAGTCCAACCTAAGCAACTATTTATTATCACAAGTCGCTTACCAGATGTTTCATCACGACTTATTCGTATCGCTTTAAGTCAAGGCCAAAAACCTAACGGATCACTAAGTAGTCTCCAAGCCTATATTAAGAAGCACTGGCTTTATGTTTCGGCTTCAGCGTCTAAATCCAATTCGTCTTCATAGTGTTTATGCAGATAAGCCAAGTGTTTTTCACGGAATGATTTAAATTCACTTTTTTTCAGTCCACTGCGGCGAATAATAGAGCTGATTTTTTCACTTCCAATATAGTGGGGCATCATCACGTAAGTAATACCAAGGTCGTATAATTCCTCAGCTTCCGCTACGTTGTCGGCATGACAAATAACCACAGCGCTGGGATTTTTATCTATAAACGAACGAGCTAAAAAGACTGTCGTATCAAAATCGGTGATAGTCGAAACAACTAACTTTGGACGGCTAAAATCTATTTCTTCAAGCAGTTCAATATCTGTCACATCGCCGTAAATATATTCAATCTTTTGATGTTCTAAGATGTCGATAACTTCAGGGTCATAATCGACCACCACAAAACTATGCTTTAAGTTATTAAATACTTTAATAAATTCCTGCCCACCTTTATGGTAACCAAACAAAACAATGTCGACCGCCCTACGCTTTTCATGCTCGTGAATACGCTCTTTACGTCTTTCAAATAAACTTAGGTCCGCTTCAAATAATTCATATAATCTATCGGCATAAATAATCATGTAAGCCGATATGGCAATAGATATTAGGGCAATAATTGTAATAGTAGCAGCTAGGTCATTTGAGATTAGGTGCTGCTTTTTACCTAGTAATATAAAAACTAGTGAGAACTCACTAATCTGAGCTGTGGCTACGGCTGTTTTAAAACTAGTCCGCTTGGTATAACCCATAAAGCCCATAATCCCCAGTACTAGTAGCGGCTTAATAACTATAACCACAAAGCTGCCAACAATGACCGCCGGCAAAATATTACTAAGGTTATGAAGATTAAGTTGGGTGCCTAGAGTAATAAAGAACACAATTATAAAGAAATCACGCAAAGGTCTTAGCCGGGCACTGACTTCCTGAGTGTATGGTAGCGTAGCTAAGGCTACACCAGAAAGTAGAGCTCCCATTTCTAGTGAAAATCCAGCTCGCTCAAACAGTGCTGCAAAACCAAATCCCCAACCTATAGCAAATAAAAATAGTAGTTCCTGACTACCGGCAATAAACTTATGAACCCGATTTAAAACAACTATGCCAACAAAGAACATCGGTACAGCAATAGCTAAACCTTTAGCGATCAACCAGGTTAACTCATTAAGCGTAAAACCGTGATCGCCACCGTGAGCTGTTACAAATAAAAGGGCTGTGGCAGCAATAACATCCTGAACCAGTAATATACCAGTTACGACTTTGCCGTAAAGCCGAGTTTGCTCTTTCTTGTCGCTGAGCAGTTTTAAAATAATAATCGTACTGCTAAAGGCCAGAGCAATACCAAAAAATAGCGATTGTAAAGCTGAATAACCAAGTATTATTCCGCCACCGTAACCAATACCGGTGCTAAGTACGACTTGTACAAATCCGGTTATACCAGCTACCTTACCGACTTCTTTAATAACTTTTGGATTTAAACCGAGACCGATAATGAAAAGTAATAGGGCAATACCAATACTTGAAAATACATCTATAGTATCGGCCGATTTAATTAGGTGCAGTACGGACGGCCCAACAATCACACCGGTTATAATGTGCCCAATAATTAAAGGTTGCTTAATTAGGCGCATGATAATAGACATCACGGCGGCCAGCGCGATTATCAGGCTCAACTCAGCAAAGAAACTCTGGGGCATATTTAGTTCATTTTATACCAGCATAAGCACTTTAAAAAACTGTTTGACAACCTTAAGCTTTTTTGAGAAGATAACTTGACTTCTAATTGCATCGTTTAAAAGATGCTAGCGAAGACAAAAATATACAAAAATACACTTTTGAGACGAGTGTTTTGAATTGGACGGGAGGCTAGTGGCACTATGCCAATAAAAATAAAAACAATTTCTAGGAGTTATAACGTGGAAGTAAAAGTTCGACGACCTAAATGGCAACAATTTATCAATTATTAAATTTATACGGAGAAAAATTTAGCAACTTGATTAAAGCCTACTAAAGCTACTTCAGCTAGTTTCTTGGCATCCGTACAATAGGGGCTAATAGCCTCACCGGTTGGGTAGATGACCTCTATATTTATTATTTTTTGGTAGTTTTTTATCATGTCAAAATCGTTATCTATGCGCCTTGTTAAGTGAGCTGCTTTAAATGGTTTAGAGTAACCGCGTACGGCTAGCTTGGCTAAAGATCTGTCAGTTAAAGAATCTGCAGACTTATACGGTTTTCTATTAAGTACCAAAAGAATATCTGTTGCGCCAAGCTCATTAATAGCAAACTCAATTGGCTTAGTACATCCCGTAACTCCATCCGATAATAGACGGTCCCCCACCTTCATTGGGCCCTTTGTAAATCCTGGTAGCGATGAAGAAGCTAAAATTGTGTCAATTATGTCGATTTCTTCATTATTTGTAACATCCCAATATTCGCCTTTGCCGGTTTCGGCATCTGTGACTCCAATGTAGAAATTTGTTCTGGAAGCGCGAACTGAAGATTGGTTAAGTGGCTTAACGTTTCTAAATATTTCTCCCAAATAAGCAATATCCAGTATATTTCGAACTCTAAATGGATTTACAAAATTACTATTTGATAAATTTTCTGGGTATATTGAAGTACCCAGTTTAGGTTCACCGGCAAGTAGATAAGCTATAGCCGCTGCACCGGCGGAAATACCAATGGCACTATCAAATACTTCCCGCAATCCTAGTTCGTCTAAGGCAATTACAACTCCACCAGAAAAAACTCCACGCATGCCACCGCCGCCAACTATCAACGCTGTCTTAATTTCTTGCTGTTCGGGGTTACCGGCGTCTAGATACTCTTTTTTAAGTAATAACCGATCAACAATTGAGCCAAATGTTAGAGCTTCAACGGCCGGATTATCAAAGCTTTCCATGTCGCCGATGAAATTAGATTGATTTAAGACTTACTTATTTGAGCATCTAATACGGCACTGAATTTAGCTAGGCTTGGGCCGCTTTTATCAACTAGCTTGGTGTTATCAATATACTGCCCGTTTAATAAAAATGTTGGCGTTGCTGAGGGTCTACCAGTCTTTGAAAATTCAGCTAGATCGGCGTTAATGGAATCGTTAACAGCTGAACTTTGATAATCTTGTTTAAACTTTGCGGTATTCAGGCCTATTTGTCCGGCTAAGTTTTCAAAAAAACTATAGGGGCTAGCTGTACTAGACCATACTGTTTGCTGTTCATATAAAGCATCGTGCATTTCCCAGTATTTGTTCTGTAAACCAGCGGCTTCAGCAGCCCGAGCAGCCGCTACAGCATTAGGGTGGATTTGGGCAAGTGGTAGATTACGAAATTGGAAGTAAATATCTTGGTTGTATTTTTGAGCGACCGATTTGACAATGGCATAGTAAGCTCCACAAATTGGACATTGATAGTCACCGTATTCAACCAAGGTTACATGCTTCTTGTCTAAACCAGTTATATGATTTGTAGCTTTAGCACCATTGGAACTATTGGTCGCCGTAGGTGAACTTTTCTTACTGAACAAAAAGATACCGCCCAAAACTATAACAATAGCAACTATCACCAACATAAAATTTCTACTCATGGAAGTAACATTATATAACGTTTCAAGAGACTTACCAAAACTGATAAGATTAGTACATGCTTGTAGTTATTTTAATGATAGCTTTAGCGGCCGTGACACTAACGGCTATTAGTCTTAAAAAGTGCTATACAAACATTCCTACTCTAGAACTCAAGCGGCGGGCCAGAGCCGGCGATAAGTTTGCCGATGTACTCTTTCAGGCTGCAACCTACGGACCTAGCTTGCAGATACTACTTTGGATAATTATCGGATTTGCCAGTACCGGTTTTTTTGTAATGGCTAGTCGCACTGTTCCGGCTTGGGCCGCCCTGATCATATCCTTAACACTTATCTGGTTTGGCTTTGCCTGGTTACCTAAAAGCAGCAGTGGAGTTATCACCAAAACACTTGCCAAGTACGTATCACCGTCACTGGCTTGGTCTCTCCAGCATCTCTATCCAATACTCGGACGGTTAGCAGATATGTTTATTCGACGCGGTGGTATTTCTGTTCACAGTGGGATTTACCAAAAGGATGACTTACTAAATCTTCTGAAGCATCAAAAAAATCAACCAGATAACCGTATTAGTAGTGAGGAAATAAGAATTACTAGCGGTGCCCTGACCTTTGGCGATAAGCTTGTACACCAGGTCATGACTCCCCGGCGGGTTGTAATAGCCGTAGCAGCTACTGACACCATTGGTCCGCATTTAATGGATGAACTGCACGCCAGTGGCCATTCCCGTTTTCCGGTTTATCAGGACAAACCAGATAACTTTGTTGGTATTCTTTATGCCCGTGACTTACTCGGCCATAGCGGTGGTGGGCAAATCCGAGGTCTTATGAAGAAGCGGGTTTTATATGTACATGAACTGCAAAATCTCAATCAGGTATTGCAAGCCTTTTTAAAAACTAAGCATCATTTATTTTTAGTTGTTAACAGTTTTGAGGAAGTAGTCGGCATCATTAGCATAGAGGATATTCTGGAACAAATTTTAGGTAAACCAATACTCGATGAATTTGATAAGTATGACGATCTAAGAGCAGTTGCAGCGCTAAGTGCTCGACAGGAACACCAAAACCAAGTTCCCGAAGTAGTTGATTCAAAGCCAACAAAATAGAATCCGCTCATCATCTCTGGTAAAATGCAAGTCATGCAAAGGATATTAACTGCCGATGTTCATAATCGTGCTGGTAAATCAGTAACTGTACAAGGTTGGCTGCATAAAAAACGGTTACTTGGTGGACTGACCTTTTTATTAGTAAGAGATCGTAGTGGCGTCGTGCAGGTCGTAGTTAAAGATAAAAAAGAGCTAGAAAAACTGCGTGGCATGCAAATAGGGACAGTACTTGAACTATCAGGTACTGCCAAAGGTGAACCACGTGCACCTGGAGGCGCTGAAATTCACAATCCAAAAATAGAAATTTTAGTGCCGGTTAAAGAAGAACCACCCATTGAAATAGACAAACCTATTGATCATAGACCTGAAAATCAAGATACCTTATTTGAATATCGTGCTATTGGCCTGCGTAACTTACAAGAATCAGCTATTTTTAAAGTTAGAGCATCAATAACAAAAGCTTTGCGTGAGTTTTTTTATCAAAACGAATTTACAGAAATCCAAACTCCTAAATTGCTTGCAGCGGCAACCGAAGGCGGGGCTGAAGTTTTCAAACTAGATTATTTTGGTCAGGAAGCCACACTAGCCCAGAGTCCGCAGTTTTATAAACAAATGTTAGTCGGCGTATTTGAAAGAGTATTTGAAATAGCTCCGGTATATAGGGCTGAGCCTAGCGCTACAACCCGACACATGACCGAATATACATCTGTTGACGGCGAAATGGGATTTATTGATATTAGTCATCTTGAGGAATTTTTAAGTGGCCTACTCAATTTTGTCGTTGATTATGTTTGGAAACATAGCCAAGCTGAGCTGAAAACTTTATCAGCTTCCAAACCAGCTTTGCTTAAGAAAATACCAGCAATGTCTATGTCCGAGATTCACGAAAAGTATACTGAAGCTACTGGTACTAAAACTATCGGCGAACGAGATCTGCGTCCGGACGAAGAACGCTGGATTTGTGAGTATTCTAAGGAACACTTAAAAAGTGATGCTATTTTTGTTACAGATTGGCCAGCCAGCGACATGAAGTTTTATCACAAAGCCCAAACTAAGGATAAAAATTTAGCAGAAAGAATAGATTTACTGTTCAGGGGAGTAGAAATTGTTACCGGCAGTATGCGAGAACATCGCTATGATGAACTTCTAAAACAGCTTAAAGAAAAGGCCGGGGGTAATCCTAATGACCCCGGATTTAAGTATTTCCTTATGGCCATGAAAGCAGGCATGCCAGCTCATGGAGGATTTGGGATGGGTCTTGATCGCTTAACTGAAAAAATTGTCGGTCTAAGTAACGTTAAAGAAGCTACCCTATTTCCTAGAGATATAAATAGGCTGGCGCCCTAAAAGAGAAACTTATGTCCTTCTTTTATAAAACTAATTGGTTGGATTGGTTTTGTAATAGATGAATGTGTTAATTTTATATACAACGCTTATACTTATATACTAAGGAGCCTATGTTATGGCCAAAAATGAAATTAAAACTGATCCAAAAGACGAACCGCAAGTAGAACCTTCACCCGTCCAGCAACAACCGATAGATAAGAAAAATAAGATTGCTCGCCTTTGGCAAACTTACCTTGCTAAAAAGAAACTGACTATACCACTAACTGTTCTATTTTTACTGATCCTGATAATGCTGATTCCATTCAGTCGCTACAAAGTCTTAGGGTTGTTTATTAAACGTCAATTTTCAATTGTAGTTACCGATACTACTACTAACCAACCAGTCACTAATGCTGTCATTAATTTAAGTGGGAAATCAGCTAATACAAATAATCAAGGCAAGGCCAGCATTAATTCCAAAATAGGCAATGCTACGTTAACAGTCACTAAAAAATATTATAAAGATTATAGTCAAAAAGTCCTGGTACCACTTAGCAAAAGTCATGATCCGTTTGCAGTCAAATTGCAGGCCACTGGTCGCCAAGTACCAGTCACGATATTTAACGGAATTACCGGTCAAGCTGTTGAAAACGTTAGCGTAAAAGCTAGTGATACAGAAGCCAAAACCGATAAAGATGGTACAGTCACAATTGTTTTGCCACCAGATAAAGATAGCGTGGCTGCTGAATTATCTGGATCAGGATACAACACTGTGAAAGTGACTATAAAAGTTACTGAACAAAAAGATCCTAAGAATAGTTTCACCATTACACCGGAAGGAAAGATCTACTTCTTATCTAAAGCCAGCGGTAAAATTGATGTAGTTAAGACTAACTTAGATGGCACTGACCGTGAGACAGTTCTTGCCGGTACTGGCAAAGAAGAAGACACTGGTACTGTTTTATTAGCTTCTCGCGATTGGAAGTACTTAGCTCTAAAAAGCCGTCGTGACGGTAATATTGCAAAGCTATATTTAATAGAAACTGCTAATGACAAGTTGACAAACATTGATAGTAATAACGCAGATTTTACAATTACCGGATGGATTAATTCCAGTTTTGTCTACACAGCCAATCGAATTGGTGTGGACAGCTGGCAACCTAAGGCTGCATCTATAAAAATCTATAACGCCAGCTCCAAGATATTAAATACGATTGATGAAACGCAAGCTACTGGTGACCAAAACAATTATGCTTCGGAAAGCATTGCTTGGATAAATACAGTGGGCAGTAATGAACTAGTCTATTTCAAAAGCTGGTCTGCCTATCACACCTATTTCAGCTACAACTTTGATGAACTTAGCGGTAAACAAGCCCAGCTTATTAGTGTGACCATAGGGTCGACTAATGCTAAAAAGACTATTAAAGCCTATGATTTATCGACAAATGTTGCACAAGGTACAACTTTTTATACTCCGATAAACTCAAATAACAGTGCTCTATATGAACCTAATGAAGTATATTTTAGTATCGATACTTTTGCTGGAGCAGTTTCCTACAATAAGCTACAAAGTGACAATATTGAACAAAATAACAACGATGCCAAACAATCTCTAGTAGATAATAAAGCTTACCCAACCTTCTTATTGTCTCCAAATGCGCACAATACTTTCTGGTCGGAGTCACGTGATGGTAAAAACAGTCTGTTTGTAGGTGATGCAAATGGGGCAAGTGGCAATCAAATAGCCAGTCTTAGCGAATTTACCCCATTTGGTTGGTATACCGACAACTATTTGTTAGTTTCTAAAAATGGTAGTGAACTTTACATACTGGGAAATTCGCCTATAAAAGATAAGCAACCATTTAAAATTAGTGACTATCATAAACCAGCCCAAACCTTCAATGGTTACGGTGGTGGATACGGCGGACTTTAGATAACACTTTACATGTTAAGCTTTGTGCGCTAAAGTAAAATTAATATGCGTAATGAGGCAGCTTTTGAAGTCAAGAATGTAGCTAAGTACTTTGGTGATGTTAAAGCTCTTGATGGTGTAACTCTTAAAGCCGAACCCGGTAAAATATTTGGGCTGCTAGGCCCCAATGGTGCTGGAAAAACTACACTCATAAACATGCTTAGTACTTTATCGCAGCCAACAAAGGGTAGTTTAGAAGTTTTAGGTGTGGACGTAGTTAAAAATCCAGAAAAAGTTCGTAAGCTAATTGGTCTGGCTGGACAATTTGCAGCTGTAGATGAATACTTAACCGGCCAAGAAAATCTTTATATGGTTGGCCGACTTTACCATTTAAGCGCTCGGGAAGCTAAATCTCGCACAAAAACCATTTTAGATGAACTTAATTTAACTGATGCCGCGAAACGTTTGGCTAAAACTTATTCTGGTGGCATGCGCCGCCGCCTAGATCTGGGAGCAAGTTTGGTTGGTCGCCCAAAAATACTTTTTCTAGATGAACCAACGACTGGGCTGGATCCTAGTACCCGACTTGATCTGTGGGGAATTATTCGTCAGCTGGTTAAGGACGGTACTAGCATTTTATTAACAACTCAATATTTGGAAGAAGCTGATGAACTAGCTGACAAAATTGCAGTCATTGACCGCGGCAAATTAATTGCTCAAGGTACCAGCCGTGAATTAAAAGCCAAACTTGGTGGTGACGTTATTGGTTTCGAATTAACAGATATAAAACATAAGGATAGGGCCTTAGCTGCGGTTAAGAATATTGCTAAAGGCAAAATCTTATTTGATGAAGACAGTCGTCGTATTAGTGTACCGGTAGGCCAAGAAGGCTCTAAAAGTTTAGTAGAAATTGTACGGGCACTCGATAAAGCCAAAATTTCACCTCATGCATTATCACTTCACGAGCCATCACTTGACGATGTATTTCTGACCTTAACTGGCAAAAAAGCTTCTGATGTGGCTTCGGTCTCAGGCAGACCTAAAAAGAAAGGTCGAGGCAATGCTCAGTAGCATTTATTATCAACTTAGCGATACTTGGGCAATTGCCAAACGTAATTTATTGCGTTACATTCGTTTACCTCAACTAGTATTTTTCAGCTCGATTCAGCCGATAATCTTTTTGACTTTATTTAACTATGTCTTTGGCGGAGCTTTAGGTAGTAGCGGTGCCGCTGTACACGGTAAGTATATTAATTATTTACTACCTGGAATTATGACTCAGGTAACTTTGTTTGGTGGACTGCAGACTGGCATTGGACTGGCTAGAGATTTAAACAGTGGTATGATTGATCGCTTTCGCAGCTTACCGATGAGTAGAGCAGCAGTTTTAGCTGGGAGAACTCTAGCCGATATGTTCCGTAACGCTGTAGTTATTGTCATCATGCTGATATATGGGTATGTCTTAGGTTTCCGGTTTACCAACGGATTTTTGGGTGGTCTAGCCATGGTCGCAATCTTACTGTTGTTTGGCTTTGCCTTTTCTTGGGTAGCAGCCTTTTTAGGCATGGCTACCAAGGATGAAGAAACTGCCCAGTTAGCTGGTTTTCTATTCGTCTTTCCGCTAGTTTTTGCCAGTGCCGCCTTTGTACCAGTAAAAAGTATGGCCAGTTGGTTACAGCACTTTGCTAACAATCAACCGATTACATTTGCAGTTAATAGCGCGCGGCATTTTGCACTTGGTATTCCAAGTCACGGTGACACTTGGAAAATACTACTTTGGACAGCTGGCATATTGCTTATATTTATACCATTATCAGTCTATAGCTACCGTCGTCGTACCTGATATACTAAGTTAAATGAATGACGCGCAAACACAGTTAAATGTTGGCGGTGGAAGCTTAAACGCAACCCGGAATCCTCAGACTATACCAATCCAAAACTTAGGTGCTCCTTCGCAGAATAATTTACAGAACCCAACTGCTACGTTTTTATCACAGACTGGTTTAAATATTACCAGTGTAGGCAGCCAGCAATTTAGTCCATTGAGCACTACTAGCACGAGTACTGTGTCCAATTTACCGGCTGATACATCATCCTCAGCCGCACCACTTATTATCGGTTTTATAGTTATACTAGTACTTTTTGCAGCAATAGTTATTTGGGCCGTAAAAAACGACCAACCAACACCTAAGTCTTAGTCCTTTAGCGACCTTTTTTCTGCTAAACTATGTTCTATAAAGCATATGGCTAAAAAACTACAAGATGATCCTGAACAAGTCTTCCAGCAAAAGGAGGCCGAACGTCATGTTAAAGAAATGTTAGGTCCGGCTCCGGAAGAAACAAATAAACTACCGGATTTTAAAGCAACACCAGGCGCCGTAGTAAGTCCAAGTGGCGAGCAACTGCATGACTTAAAACCGAAATGGGCTAAAATTAAACGTTTGTTGAAGGCTTGGTGGCATAATCCCAAAGCCCGCTGGGCAACTATCATAATTGTAATACTTGCGATTTTAGGCGTAGGAATTCTGCCGAGTAGCCGTTATTTTGTACTTAATAATGTTGGCGTTAGAAGCAGTGCATCACTCACTGTACTAGATGAATCAACTCAGCTGCCACTTAGAAACGTTAAGGTAAAACTAGGTAATTCTAGCGCTGTCACTACGGCTGACGGCAAAGTAAAACTAAGCCATATTAAATTAGGTAACTCTACTTTGGTTATCGAAAAAAGAGCCTTTGCCACCATAAACCGTCCCTTAACTGTAGGTTGGGGCAGTAATCCGTTAGGTAACTTTACTATTCAGCCAGTTGGCGTTCAGTTTGCCTTTATTGTAAATGACTGGCTAACTGGCCAACCCATAGCTAAAGCTGAAGCCACTAGTGGTGATGCCAATGCCATATCTGATACTAAAGGCAAAGTACTACTGACCATTGATACTTCTGAGGTCCAGGACAACATGACTGTAAATATTAATGCCGATGGCTACCGCACTGAAAAGGTTCAGTTAGACACTTCTTCCAAGTCTAGCCAAACAGTTATCTTGGTTCCATCACGTAAAGAAGCCTTTATTTCCAACCGTGACGGTAAGTATAGTCTTTACTCGATTGATATAGATGGTAAAAATGAAAAGCTAGTTTTAGTTGGTAACGGCCTTGAACGTGAGGCTATTCAACTAGTGCCACATCCCGCCGATGAGCTGGTCGCCTTGGTATCGAGCCGGATAAATATTCGTAACGCTGATGGTTATTTACTAGATACCTTATCTCTTGTCAATCTAGACGGCAGCGCACCTACAACCGTAGCTCAATCAGAACGTATTCAAATTGTTGGCTGGGTTGGTACTAAGCTGCTGTATGTCCAAATCGCTGCCGGTGCCAGTGGCACTAATCCCAACCGCTTTAAATTAATATCTTATGATTACAAAACCCAAGCTAAAGTCGAACTCGATAGCGCCAACTCGTTTAATGATGTAATACTGGTTAACAGTAGTATTTATTGGGCACCCAGTAGTGCATTTCAAAAAGATAATGCTGCTGGATTATTTAAAGCCAATGCCGATGGCTCGGGTAAAAGTACATTACTAGCTCAAGAAGTTAATAACATCTTCCGTGATAGTTACGATACATTGGACTTAGCAGTTGGTGGCGATTGGTATCAGTATAAACTGGGTAATTCAAATGCAATTAAGCAAAATGAGACTCCACCCAATCCTAGTTCCCGTATCTACATTAATAATTCAGATAACAGCCAAAGTGTATGGATCGATCAGCGCGACGGAAAAGGTGTGCTATTAAACTATAACCCTAATTCTTCAGCTTCTGATAAAGTATTACAAACTCAAGACGGATTAATTTACCCGGTGCGTTGGTTAAGCGACTCAGTCGTTATTTTTAGAATTCATACTCCTAAGGAAACCTCTGATAATGTTATTAGCATCAACGGTGGTACATCTCACAAGATTAAAGATGTTTACAATACTACTGGCATTGATCGTTGGTACTTTTACTAAAGTAAACCCGAATCTATAGTTCGTAAAGCATCTCCCAACGATAAACCTAATCTAGACATGATAGCTAAACAGGTAATGCGCTAGCGTATAATAAGCGGCATGTGGCAAGATAAGGTAATTGCAATTTGCCAAGCAAGTTTTATTGTGGCCATGTGGCCGACGATTGTTGGTAATGACAAACCAGCTCTATCAACCTGCATTATGAATACTATTTTAGTTGGAATTATTGGTTTCACGCTAGGAACATTGCATCTTTGGTTGTCTTTACTAACAGCTACTAGTACGGCAATTATCTGGGCGATATTATCATTCCAAAAAGCTAAGATCGAAAAACGCATATGAAAAAGTCAGCCAAACTTAAAAAAGGTGCTTGGTTTTATAAAGTCAGGGGTAGCTATTTACCGGCAACCTGGCAAGGCTGGTTAACCTATATTCCATTTACGATCTTTTTACTTACGGTTCTGGTAGCCGCTGTTAGGACTCAGCACTCGGTTAGTGACGCTCTGTATATGATTTTTCCGGAGTGGGTGGCAGCAGCAGTCGTAATGACCTGGATTGCGGCTCGAAAATCTTAGCTAAACGACATTTATAAGCTTATGATAAAATGGCAAAGGAAATCTAAGGGTATATGCACGTATGAAACAAAAGTTACAATATTTACTGGGTGCAGCTGTAATAGCTATTTTATTAGTTGCTGCTCCACTGGCTTTAGCCGAAGATAGTACGGCTGTAAGCACTAACACTGACTCTTCCAGCAGCGGTTCTAGCCAGACTGATACTACCCAAAACCAGACCCAACTTAAAGAGCGCATCGCTAAATTCAAAACTGATTTCAAGGTTAGCCTGACTTCAGCCCAGCAATCCAAGATTAAACTGCGTTGCACAGCTTCACAAACCACGGTAGGCAGTTTAAATGTTAAGTTTAGTGATAAGGTCAAAGTTCGGACCCAGGCTTACACCGAGCTGGGTAAACACCTCAGTGACATAATAACTAAGTTAAAAGCTGCAAAGATTGATACTACGCAGTTACAAGATCAAAAGACTGTACTCGATACTAAAATAAGCAATTATAAAACTGATCTGGATAAATATACCCAAGCGCTGAGCGATATCAAAAGTGTAGCTTGTGTTTCGGACCCAGCAGCTTTCCAAGCTGCATTAGATGCTGCTCGGGCTGCTCATCAAACTTTGACTACTGATGCGGCCGATATTCGAAGCTATGTAACTGGCACTATTAAAACAACTTTAAAGACTCTGCGTACTCAACTTAGTGATAAGAGTAAATCATCAACCAGTGGAAGTGCCGAATAATGGAAGATAATCCCACTCCACCACAATCGCAAAAACCAACACCAGTTATGGATGTAAAGCCACCGGCACCAAGTACACCTACACCGATACCGATAAACGATATTTCAATGTCATCTGAGGAGTCAGCACTAGCTCCAACGCCTGCCCCAACACCAACCACAGTAGCAGATAATCCAATGCCAGATACTAGTAGCGATAGCCCAGCTCAAACTGAGCAACCAGCAAGTGAATCTGCCCCAACGCCAGTAACTTCAGCTAAAAAAGACAATAGTAAAACTATCCGAGTGATTTTAATCATCATAATTGGACTGTTGTTAATTAGTGCAGCAGTATATTTTTACTTTAAAAGTGGTAAGAAACTACAAACTAATGCTCCAACAACTACCGCCAGTCAAACAGTAATTCCTAAAATTACACCAGCAACTGTTAAAGACATTGATACAACATCAAGTAACATTGACAGCACCGTCGCTAAACTAGATAACAATAAAGACATAAATAGCAATGATCTAAGCGATACAGCGCTTGGTTTATAATTAAATATAAAGCTGACTTTTAAAAGCTACAAGTATAATTACTATTAATGGCAGCCATTTTTGAAACATTAGCGGACAAAAAGCTTATAGATTTAATTAAAAATGGTGCTGTTGGGATAATACCAACAGATACGGTTTATGGTATAGTCTGCCAGGCTACTAACAAGCAAGCGGTTAAGCGGCTGTATGGACTTAAAGGGCGACGTCAAAAACCAGGTACTATCATTGCCGGGAATCTTGATCAATTAGTTTCACTTGGTATTAAGCGAGCCTATGTTAAAGCCGTAGAACAACTTTGGCCTGGGCCGATCAGTATTGTTATACCAAACACTGATGCGTCTACAGCTTATTTAAGACAAAATGTAACTGGTTTGGCTGTTAGACTGCCAAAAGACTCCAAGTTGCAGACACTACTTAGCCATACTGGTGCTCTTTTGACTACTAGTGCCAACCCACTGCGCAAAGATCCGGCAGCTATAATAGAACAGGCCGCTATATATTTTGGAGATAAAGTAGATTTTTATGTAGATAACGGCAACCTAAGCAAACGTTTGCCCTCTACTGTTATTCGAATTGTAGATGATGAGATTGAAGTTTTACGTGAAGGAGCGGTAGTGGTAAAAAATAACAAGGTAATATCCAGATGAATTTTGATGATTATCAAAAACAGGCCATAACTACCGATGTTTATGGCGGTAAGGGTGGCATAGATAGCCTAGCTTTTATGAATAAAATGCTCGGGTTGGCCGGTGAAACAGGCGAAGTTGCTGAAAAGATCAAAAAACTTCAGCGTAATGAAAATAGTGTAGTAAATCCATCCGATAAAAAAGAAATAGCCAAAGAACTTGGTGATATTTTATGGTATTTAAACGCCATAGCTTACTATCTCGGCATTTCATTGCAAGATGTTGCCGAAGGCAATATTACTAAATTATTTGACCGTAAAAAACGTGGAGTTATAAAAAGCAAAGGTGATAATCGATAAATTTACTTTAAAAATTGTTGTTTAACGACTATGATTTTTAACAAACTTAGCTCTAATCCACTCGTCTAAACTGTCACCACCGCCTCCAGCCATACAGACCACCATATCTCCATTTTTAAGGTGCCCTGAAATTGCATCTTCTAAGCTTTCGTCACGCTCACGGGCTTCGGCAATAAGAGGATTAACTAAATGACTAATTAGTTCAGAGGGTGAGATAATCCTTTGGTTGGGGTCCTCGCGTGCCAAATAACTTGGTATCCAATAGACTTGTTTAGCACCAGCAAAGCAGTCCCGATAGTCATCAATCATATAGTGTTGGCGCCGATTAGTCAGTGGCTCATAGACTATAACAACTGGTTGATTTTTCTTAGCGGCCATTTCCAATGCTACGCTCATGGCACCGCGGATCTTATCTGGAGTATGAGCATAGTCACTATATAAACCAGGTGCTATTTCTTCCATACGGCGCTGTAGGCCAGGGAACTTGTTGAGAATATCCATTAGTTCATCTACCGGTCGGTTAGTAATCTCATGCACAGCCTGAATAGCCAGCCATCCGTCTAAGCGGTTATAAAGTCCAGGTAAGCCAATCTTTTGAATTTTTTTATTGTCTGTATCTTGAACGGCTAAGCTATTACCAGGATTTATATTTAAGTAATCCAAATCTTCTTGCCAAATTATGGTCCACTTGCTTTGAGAAATAAATTCTTTAAAAGCTTGCTGGTAATCCTCGCGGATGGGATATATTTCATGATGATCCCAGCTAACACCAGTAATAACGCTTATAAAGGGTTCAAAGGCTAAAAAATTACGATCAAATTCATCAGCTTCATAAACAAAATATTCACTTTTAGGTTGGTACTGGCCCATGTCGCCAAAACTAATTTTGGCACCAACTGAGTAACTAAGTGGTTCTTTCAGTTTCTTTAGCAGCCATATTATCATGGCGGTAGTAGTGGTTTTGCCATGAGTACCTGCTACGGCAATCATTTTCAGGTGTTTTTCTTCCATGATCAGATTAATGAAATCATCGCGCTTACTCATACGGATACCTTGCTGACGAATAAAATGTAGCTCTGGAGCTTTGGGGTTTTCTTTTTCGATAGCACTAGAGTAAACATACCAGTCTATCGGATGCTTAGCGTGTAGCTTCATAATTTGTTCACGGCTCTGATCAATATAAATGTTTTTGATACCGCGCTTACCTAAATAAGCAACATATTGGGAATCCTGCTTATCGCTACCTGATACCTCATAGCCAGCTTGTTTGGCTATTAAAGCTAACGGACCAATCCCAGTACCGCCAATTCCGCTAAAGAAAACGTGCATACATATAGAATAAAGCTTAACTGTTATTATCGCTATAGGTGGCTGTCAGGGGGTATAATCGTAAACAGATGGTTAAAAAAACAGTAAAAAGTGTATTAAAGCGTTTAGAAATAGTTAATCCCTGGTATTTGTTAATACTTGCTCTTATTTTTGGAGCTATATCAACCTATGCGCTACGTCAGAACAACATAACTATGATAAAGCTGCGCAACGACGTTTTCACTGCTGATAAACAAAACGGTGATATAGAAGGTACCCTAAGAAAATTACGCGAGTTTGTCTACGCTCATATGAATACTGACTTGAGTACTTCTACAGGTGTTAAACCGCCGATTCAGCTTAAATACCGTTATGAGCGCTTATTACAACAACAAAACGATGGTATTAATACGGCTAATTCTCAACTATACACCGACGCTCAATCTTACTGTGAAAAGAACTTTCCACAGAGCTTTTATGGTGCCGGCCGTTTACCATGTATTAGGGACTATCTGAGCAAACATGGCGTTGCTACTCAGGTATCTACTGCACCACCGACTATTCCAGACTCGCTTTATAAATTTGACTTTGTCTCGCCAACCTGGACACCTGATTTGGCCGGGTGGACTCTTTTAATAGCAGCTATATTAACAATTCTTTTCATCGTTCGTATAGGTATAGAATTTTGGCTTAAACATGAGCTAAAAGACAATTTATAGGATAATAGTCGAGCTAGCAACTCTTAAATCGTAAATACAACTATGATCCCCCCTACCTCACCACCACACTGCCATTAGTAGATGGGTTAAGTTCGTCATGGTAGCTGAATGTACCTACTTGGGTAAACTGGTAGGAATAGCTACTACCTGGTCCTAGGTTAGACTTGGAGTCTAGTCCTGGTAAGTCC